>NZ_RCOD01000087.1:0-7324 GCF_004307505.1 Pseudomonas sp. Sample_11 | reverse complement strand
CGCACATAGATCGGCGGCCCGAAGACTTCCAGGGCGCGGTTGACGATTTCGATCGCCCGGTCCACACCGGCGCAGAAGCCACGGGGGTTGGCGAGTTTGATTTGCATGCTGTGCCTCGTGTCTTGCGCGCGAAAACAATGGAAAACAGACTGTGGAGACCTGCTTGTTGTGGCGAGGGGATTCATCCCCGCTCGGCTGCTTAGCAATCGTAAACCGTCAACGGACTTATCTCAGAATCCGTTGACTGGTCTGGGGGCGCTTCGCACCCCAGCGGGGATAAATCCCCTCGCCACAGAGGCTCACTCCTGCATTTTTAGATCGCTTTGACGGAAATGATTTCCACGTCAAAGGTCAGCGTCTTGCCCGCCAGCGGGTGGTTGAAGTCGACGGTCACTTGCGTGTCGTCGAATTCCTTCACCACACCCGGCAACTCAGTATTGGCCGCATCGTTGAAGATCACCAGCAGACCCGGCGACAACTCCATGTCGGTGAACTGCGAACGCGGGATGGTCTGCACGTTCTGCGGGTTCGGCTGACCAAAAGCGTTTTCCGGCTCGACGGTCAGAGTGCGCTTGTCGCCGGCCTTGAAGCCGAACAGTGCGGCTTCGAAACCCGGCAGCAGGTTGCCATCGCCGACCTTGAACGTCGCCGGGGCCTTGTCGAAGGTACTGTCGACGGTGTCACCGTTTTCCAGGCGCAAGGCAAAGTGCAGGGTGACTTCGGTGTTCTGGCCGATGCGTTGCTCAGTCGATAGCGGTTCAGTCATGAGCGGCCTCTTCGGTTTTCTTCGATTTGAACATGTCCAGTGCCAGCATGATCGCGCCAACGGTGATCGCGCTGTCGGCAATGTTGAACGCCGGGAAATACCAGCGGTTCTGCCAGTGCACCAGGATGAAGTCGATCACATGGCCCAGGGCAATGCGGTCATACAGGTTGCCCAGCGCGCCACCCAGCACCAACGCCAGGGCGACGGCCAGCCAGGTGTCGTTGCGACCCAGACGCTTGAGCCAGACCACCAGCACGGCACTGACCACAATCGCGATCAGGGCAAACAGCCAGCGCTGCCAGCCGGAGCTGTCGGCGAGGAAGCTGAAGGCAGCGCCAGTGTTGTAGGCCAGGGTCCAGCTGAACAGATCGGGAATGATCACGATCTGCTGGAACATTTCGAGCTTGGCTTCGAAGTAGAACTTGCTGGCCTGGTCAATGACCAGAACCAGCAAGCTCAACCACAGCCAGCTCAGCCGTCCGAAACGGCCAATGGCATCAGGCATAGTGACGAACCTCGCCAGCACCGCTGATGTTGTCGACGCAACGCCCGCAGATTTCCGGATGCTCCGGGTTCACGCCGACGTCTTCGCGGCAATGCCAGCAACGCGCGCATTTCGGGAACGCCGATTTGACGATCTTCAGTTTCAGACCGCTGACTTCGGTGGCCACTGCATCGGCCGGAGCCTGAACGAACGGTGCAACGCTGGCAGTCGAGGTGATCAGGACAAAGCGCAGCTCGTTGCTCAGCTTGGCCAGATCGGCGCTCAGCGCCTCTTCGGCAAACAGCGTCACTTCGGCCTGCAGGTTGCCACCGACGGCTTTCGCCGCACGCTGGATTTCCATCTCTTTGTTGACCGCGACCTTCACTTCCATGATGCGATCCCAGTAGGCGCGACCCAGCTCGAAGCCTTCCGGCAGCTCGGTCAGGCCTTCGTACCAGGTGTTGAGCATGACCGACTCGTTACGCTCGCCCGGCAGGTATTGCCACAGCTCGTCAGCAGTGAAGGCGAGGATCGGCGCGATCCAGCGCACCAGCGCTTCAGAGATGTGGAACAGCGCGGTCTGGCACGAGCGCCGGGCCTTGCTGTCGGCGCCGGTGGTGTACTGGCGGTCCTTGATGATGTCGAGGTAGAAACCACCCAGCTCCTGCACGCAGAAGTTGTGGATCTTCGAGTAGACGTTCCAGAAACGGTATTCGCCGTAGTGCTCTTGCAACTCGCGTTGCAGCAGCAGCGTGCGATCCACCGCCCAGCGATCCAGCGCCAGCATGTCTTCAGCCGGCAGCAGGTCGGTGGCCGGATTGAAACCGGTCAGGTTGGAAAGCAGGAAGCGCGCGGTGTTACGGATACGACGATAGGCATCAGCGCTGCGCTGCAGAATCTGCTCGGACACCGCCATTTCGCCGGAGTAGTCGGTCGAAGCGACCCACAGACGCATGATATCGGCGCCCAGGGTGTCGTTGACCTTCTGCGGCGCGATCACGTTGCCCAGCGATTTGGACATCTTGCGGCCGGACTCGTCGACGGTGAAGCCGTGCGTCAGCAGTTCGCGGTACGGCGCGTGGTTGTCGATGGCGCAACCGGTCAGCAGCGACGAGTGGAACCAGCCACGGTGCTGGTCGGAACCTTCCAGGTACAGGTCGGCACGCGGGCCGCTCTCGTGACCCATCGGGTGCGAACCGCGCAGGACGTGCCAGTGCGTGGTGCCCGAGTCGAACCAGACGTCGAGGGTGTCGCTGATCTTGTCGTACTGCGGCGCTTCATCGCCCAGCAGTTCGGCAGCGTCGAGTTTGAACCAGGCTTCGATACCTTCGACTTCAACGCGTTTGGCGACCTCCTCCATCAGCTCGACGGTACGCGGGTGCAGCTCGCCGCTTTCCTTGTTGAGGAAGAACGGGATCGGCACGCCCCAGTTGCGCTGACGCGAGATGCACCAGTCCGGACGATTGGCGATCATCGAGTGCAGGCGCGCCTGGCCCCAGGCCGGAACGAACTTGGTGTCTTCGATGGCTTTGAGCGAGCGCACGCGCAGGGTGTCGCCGCTGGTTGGCTCCTTGTCCATGCCGATGAACCACTGCGCGGTGGCGCGGTAGATCAGCGGGGTCTTGTGGCGCCAGCAGTGCATGTAGCTGTGTTCGATGACGGTGGTGTGCATCAGCGCACCGACGTCGGTCAGTTTTTCGACGATGGCCGGGTTGGCCTTCCAGATGAACTGGCCGCCGAAGAATTCCAGCGACGGCACGTATACGCCGTTGCTCTGTACCGGGTTGAGGATGTCGTCGTTGACCATGCCGTATTTCTTGCAGGTCACGAAGTCGTCCACGCCATAGGCCGGGGCGGAGTGAACCACGCCGGTGCCAGCGCCCAGTTCGACGTAGTCAGCCAGGTACACCGGCGACAGACGATCGTAGAACGGGTGACGGAAGTTGATCAGCTCAAGTTCTTTACCGGTGGTGGTGGCGATGACCGAACCTTCCACGCCATAGCGCGCCAGGCAGGCTTCGACCAGTTCTTCAGCCAGCACCAGCAGCTTGTCGCCGATATCGACCAGGGCGTAGTTGAATTCCGGGTGCACGTTCAGCGCCTGGTTGGCCGGGATGGTCCACGGGGTGGTGGTCCAGATCACGATCGCAGCAGGTTTGCTCAGCGAGGCCAGACCGAACGCGGCAGCCAGTTTGGCCTCGTCAGCGATCGGGAACGCGACGTCGATGGTCGAGGACTTCTTGTTCTCGTACTCGACTTCCGCTTCAGCCAGAGCCGAACCGCAATCGAAGCACCAGTTCACCGGCTTGAGGCCCTTGAAGACAAAACCACCCTTGACGATTTCGGCGAGGGCGCGGATTTCACCGGCCTCGTTCTTGAAGTCCATGGTCTTGTACGGATTGGCGAAGTCGCCGAGCACGCCGAGACGGATGAACTCGGACTTCTGCCCTTCGATCTGCTCGGTGGCGTAGGCACGGCACAGCTCGCGGGTTTTATCCGCGCCGAGGTTCTTGCCGTGGGTCACTTCCACCTTGTGCTCGATCGGCAAGCCGTGGCAATCCCAGCCCGGGACATACGGCGCGTCGAAACCCGACAGGGTTTTCGAGCGGATGATCATGTCCTTGAGAATCTTGTTCAGTGCGTGACCGATGTGGATCGTGCCGTTGGCGTACGGAGGGCCGTCGTGCAGGACGAACTTCGGACGATCCTTGCCAATCTCGCGCAACTTTCCGTACAGGCCAATACTGTCCCAGCGCTGCAGGATCTGCGGTTCGCGCTGTGGCAGGCCGGCCTTCATTGGGAAGGCGGTGTCCGGAAGGTTTAGCGTGGCTTTATAGTCGGTCATTTAAGGCTCTTCATTAGCGATGGGCGCTAGGTGCGGCTAGTGCACGGGCGGTGGCGACATCCGCATTGATCGCCGTTTTCAATGCCTCCAGAGAGGCGAAGCGCTGCTCTTCACGCAGCTTTTGGTGGAAAACCACCGTCAAACGCCGGTCATACAGATCGCCGGCAAAATCTAACAGATGGACCTCGAGGTGGGCTTTGCCATCCCCTTGCACCGTGGGGCGCACGCCGATATTGGCGACGCCGGGCCAGGTCTTGCCGTCGATGTCGACATTCACCAGATACACCCCGGTAAACGGCACGCGACGACGCTTGAGTTGAATGTTGGCAGTGGGCGTGCCCAGTTGCCGGGCCAGTTTCTGACCATGCAGCACGCGACCGGCGATGCGGTACGGACGGCCGAGCAGGCGTTCGGCCAAGGCAAAATCGGCCGCAGCCAAGGCGTTGCGCACCTGCGTGCTGCTGACGCGAATGCCGTCCAGCTCGACGGTTTGCGCCGCTTCGACGGTGAAACCGTGAACCTGCCCGGCCTGCATCAGAAAATCGAAATCGCCGAGGCGGTCGCAACCGAAACGGAAATCGTCACCGACCTCCAGATGCTGCACGCCAAGGCCATCGACCAGAATGGTATCGACGAACTCACTGGCGCTGAGCTTGCTCAGCCGCTGGTTGAACGCCAGGCACAGCACCCGGTCGACGCCTTCAGCGGCCAGTAATTGCAGCTTGTCGCGCAACCGCGCCAGACGTGCCGGTGCGGTGTCGGGAGCAAAGAACTCCCGTGGCTGCGGCTCGAAAATCACCACGCAGCTGGGTACGCCCAACTCGAGCGCACGCTCACGCAGCCGGGCCAGGATAGCCTGGTGACCACGGTGAACACCGTCAAAGTTGCCAATAGTGGCGACGCAGCCCCGATGCTGGGGGCGCAAGTTGTGGAGGCCTCGAACCAGCTGCATAACGCGCTTCTTGCTCATAAAGTGGTCGATTATAACCACACCCGACGGCCGACGACAGGCAACACCGTAACGCAAAGTGAACGAGCCGACAAAACCGCCGGCTCATGCCTGCTCATGAAGGCTGAAACCTCAGCTCAAGGCTTTGCGATTGAAGTCGCGCAGGCGGAAACCCAGCAGCAGCAACATACCGAAATACGCCACCACGCCAGCAACCACCAGCGCGCCCAGGCGCAAGAAGCGCTCAAGCATATGGCCCTCATCCCACGCGGGCATGAAATGCATGCCGGCCAGCAACACCGCCGACATCACGGTCACTGCAACGACCAGCTTGAAACCGAATTTGCCCCAGCCCGGCTGCGGTTGATACATCTTCTGCTTGCGCAGTTGATAGAACAGCAGCCCGGCATTCAGGCAAGCACCGGCACTGATCGCCAAAGCAAGGCCGGCATGGGCCAGTGGGCCGATCAACGCCAGGTTGAACAACTGCGTGCAGACCAGCGTGAAAATTGCGATTTTCACCGGGGTGCGAATGTTCTGTTGCGCATAAAAGCCCGGCGCCAGCACTTTGATCACGATAATCCCGAGCAGGCCGACAGAATAGGCAATCAGCGCACGCTGGGTCATCTCGGCATCAAAGCCACTGAACTGGCCGTACTGAAACAATGAAACAGTCAGCGGCTCGGCAAGAATCCCCAGCGCCAATGCGCACGGCAGCACCAGCACAAAGCACAGGCGCAGCCCCCAATCGAGGATTCGCGAATACTCGTGGCGATCCTTGCTGGCGTAGGTCTTGGCCAGCGTTGGCAGCAGAATCGTGCCGAGCGCCACGCCCAGCACACCCGACGGCAATTCCATCAAACGGTCGGCGTAATACATCCACGACACCGAACCTGCGACCAGAAACGAGGCGAAGATGGTGTTGATGATCAATGAAATCTGGCTGACCGACACGCCGAGAATCGCCGGCAGCATCTGCTTCATCACCCGCCACACGCCGCTGTCGCGCAGGTTCAGGCGTGGCAGCACGAGCATGCCGATCTTTTTCAGGTGCGGCAGCTGATACAGCAACTGCGCCAGACCGCCGACCAGCACCGCCCAGCCAAGGGCCATGACCGGTGGATCGAAGTACGGCGTGAGGAACAGCGAAAACACGATCATGCTGACGTTGAGCAGAGTCGGTACGAAGGCCGGCACCGAGAAGCGGTTCCAGGTATTCAGAATCGCGCCGGCCAGCGACGACAGCGAGATCAGCAATATATAAGGAAAGGTCACCCGCAACAGATCGGAGGTGAGCTGGAATTTCTCCGGGGTATCGGTAAAACCGGGCGCTGTGGCCCAGATCACCCAGGGCGCGGCGATCATGCCCAGCGCCGTCACCACCGCCAACACCAGCGTCAGCAGGCCGGATACATAGGCAATAAAGGTGCGCGTCGCCTCTTCGCCCTGCTGGCTTTTATATTCAGCCAGAATCGGCACGAACGCCTGGGAGAAAGCCCCTTCGGCAAAGATGCGCCGCAGCAGGTTGGGCAGTTTGAACGCAATAAAGAAGGCATCCGTGGCCATCCCGGCGCCGAATGTCCGCGCGATCAGCGTGTCACGAACAAAACCCAGAATCCGGGAAAGCATCGTGATAGAGCTGACGGCGGCCAACGATTTGAGCAGATTCATTGAGAGAGTTTGTGCCTGTCGATAAACAGCAGGCGAACAATGCGCCTACTTGTGCGATACTCCGCGCCGCAACAGCACAGAGCCAAAGCTCGCGAGTTTACAGGTCAAGCGCCGGAAATAAATATCCCGCCTCTTTATACCTACCACTTAGCGGAACGATTCAAGTGCCCTTGACAAGACAAGTCTTCATCGGCATGATTCGCGGCCTATTTTGTTTGCTATTTCCTAAAAAGTCTTTCGAGGAGCTCGACGGTGGCCAACTCACCTTCCGCCAAAAAACGTGCAAAACAGGCTGAGAAGCGTCGCAGCCACAACGCCAGCCTGCGTTCCATGGTTCGTACCTACATCAAGAATGTAGTTAAGGCCATCGACGCAAAAGACGCTGAAAAAGCTCAAGCTGCATACGTTCTGGCTGTGCCAGTTATCGACCGTATGGCCGATAAAGGCATCATCCACAAGAACAAGGCTGCTCGTCATAAGAGCCGTCTGAATGGCCACGTCAAAGCGCTGAAAGAAGCCGCTTAATCGACGTAGTCATTAAAAAACCGACCTCAGCAGACTGTGTGAAAACGCACTGATGGTGGTTCCAGCAAACGCCCCGACTTGTTC
>NZ_RCOD01000014.1:0-8207 GCF_004307505.1 Pseudomonas sp. Sample_11 | reverse complement strand
TACGGAGCATTTTCTTTGAGCGCTGCGCAGATTGCTAGGTTTTCACACAGTCTGGGATCCGGCGGGTTTTTCTATTGGCTACAGGAAGATCACTCTTCGATGTTGCCCATCGCGGTGGTGTTGAAGCCGCCGTCGACGTACATGATTTCACCGCTGATGCCCGACGCCAGGTCGGAGCACAGGAAGGCGCCGGCGTTGCCGACTTCTTCGATGGTGACGTTGCGGCGCAGCGGAGTCTGCGCTTCGTTGGCAGCCAGCATCTTGCGGAAGTTCTTGATGCCGGAAGCGGCCAGGGTGCGGATCGGGCCAGCCGATACGCAGTTGACGCGGGTGCCGTCCGGACCGAGGGAACCGGCCAGGTAACGGACGCCGGCTTCCAGCGAAGCCTTGGCCATGCCCATCACGTTGTAGTTCGGCATGGTGCGCTCGGCGCCCAGGTACGACAGGGTCAGCAGGCTGCCGTTGCGGCCTTTCATCATTTCGCGGCCGGCTTTGGCCAGGGCCACGAAGCTGTAGGCGCTGATGTCGTGAGCGATGCGGAAACCTTCACGGGTAGTGGCTTCGGTGAAGTCGCCGTCCAGTTGGTCGCCCGGGGCGAAGCCGACGGAGTGCACGATGCAGTCCAGGCCGTCCCACTTCTTGCTCAGCTCTTCGAAGACCTTGGCGATTTCTTCATCGCTGGCCACGTCGCACGGGAAGCACAGCTCAGGGCTCGAACCCCAGCCTTGTGCGAATTCTTCGACGCGACCCTTGAGTTTGTCGTTCTGATAAGTGAAGGCAAGCTCAGCGCCCTCGCGATGCATGGCGGCAGCGATGCCGGATGCGATGGACAGCTTGCTGGCGACACCGACGATCAGTACGCGCTTACCGGCGAGAAAACCCATGTGTTGCTCCTCTTTCAGGTTATTGCGCAGTGGCTGGTGCCAGAAAAGCGGCTTCCAGCAACTGCTGTGTATACGGATGTTGGGGGGCGGCAAAGATACTTTGCGCGTCTCCCTGTTCGACCACTTGGCCATGCTTGACCACCATCAGCTGGTGGCTCAGCGCTTTGACGACAGCCAGGTCATGGCTGATGAACAAATACGTCAGGTTGTACTTGGCTTGCAGTGAACGCAACAGCTCCACCACTTGCCGCTGCACCGTGCGGTCGAGCGCCGAAGTCGGCTCGTCCAGCAGGATCAGCGCCGGTTTCAGCACCAAGGCCCGGGCAATGGCGATTCGCTGCCGTTGCCCTCCGGAAAATTCGTGGGGGTAGCGGTGCCGGGTTTCCGGATCCAGACCTACCTCCTTCAATGCCGCAATGATCGCCGCTTCCTGTTCGGTCGCGGTGCCCATCTTGTGTATCCGCAGGCCTTCGCCAACGATGTCATTGACGCACATGCGCGGGCTCAGGCTGCCAAACGGGTCCTGAAACACCACCTGCATCTCCCGCCGCAACGGGCGAACCTCGCTCTGCGTCAGGCAGTCTAGCTGCTTGCCTTCAAAGCGGATCGCGCCTTTGCTGCCGATCAGCCGCAAAATCGCCAGACCGAGGGTGGATTTGCCGGAACCGCTTTCGCCGACGATCCCCAGGGTCTGCCCCTGAGGCAGGCTGAAATTGATGCCGTCCACTGCCTTGACGTAATCCACCGTGCGCTTGAGCAGGCCTTTCTTGATCGGGAACCAGACTTTCAGGTCCTCGACTTCGAGCAGCGGCGCGCCGATTTCATTGCTTGCCGGGCCGCCGCTGGGCTCCGCGCCGAGCAATTCCCGAGTGTACGGATGCTGCGGCGAACGGAACAGCTCTGCGCACGATGCCTGTTCGACGATGCAACCGCGCTGCATGACACATACGCGATGCGCAATTCTTCGCACCAGGTTCAAATCGTGACTGATCAGTAACAGCGACATGCCCAATCGAGCCTGAAGATCCTTGAGCAAATCGAGGATTTTCAGCTGAACGGTCACGTCCAGCGCGGTGGTCGGTTCGTCGGCAATCAGCAATTCCGGCTCGTTGGCCAGGGCCATGGCAATCATCACCCGCTGGCGCTGGCCGCCGGACAATTCATGGGGCAGGGCCTTGAGACGCTTGTGCGGCTCGGGGATGCCGACCATCTCCAGCAGCTCCAAAGTGCGCTTGGTCGCGACTTTGCCGCTCAGGCCCTTGTGGATGCCGAGCACTTCGTTGATCTGCTTTTCGATCGAGTGCAGCGGATTGAGCGAAGTCATCGGCTCCTGAAAGATCATCGCGATGCGGTTGCCACGAATGTGGCGGATGGTCTTCTCGCTCAAATCCAGCAGGTTCTGCCCGGCGTAATTGATGCTGCCGGCCGGATGCCGCGCCATGGGGTAGGGCAACAGGCGCAGGATCGAATGCGCCGTGACCGATTTGCCCGAGCCCGATTCACCGACCAGCGCCAGGGTTTCGCCGCGCTTGATGTCGAAGCTCACGCCCTCGACCACGCGGTGGACGCGCTCGCCGAAACCGAATTCGACGGCGAGGTCGCGCACTTCGATCAGATTGTCCTGATTCATTTCACTTCCTCGGGTCGAAGGCATCGCGAGCGGACTCGCCGATAAACACCAGCAGGCTCAACATCAGCGCCAGCACGGCAAACGCACTCATGCCCAGCCACGGCGCCTGCAAATTGGATTTGCCTTGCGCGACCAGTTCGCCCAGCGACGGACTGCCGGCCGGCAGGCCGAAGCCGAGGAAGTCCAGCGCGGTCAGGGTGCCGATGGCGCCGGTGAGGATGAACGGCATGAAGGTCATGGTCGAGACCATGGCGTTGGGCAGGATGTGACGGAACATGATCGCGCCGTTCTGCATGCCCAGCGCGCGGGCGGCGCGCACGTATTCCAGATTGCGCCCGCGCAGGAACTCGGCGCGCACCACATCGACCAGGCTCATCCACGAGAACAGCAGCATGATGCCCAGCAGCCACCAGAAATTCGGCTGGACGAAACTGGCAAGGATGATCAGCAGATACAGCACCGGCAGCCCCGACCAGATCTCGAGAAAACGTTGCCCGGCGAGATCGACCCAGCCGCCGTAGAACCCCTGTAGCGCCCCGGCAATCACGCCGATGATCGAACTCAGCACGGTCAGCGTCAGCGCAAACAACACGGAAATGCGGAAGCCGTAGATCACCCGCGCCAACACATCGCGGCCCTGATCGTCGGTGCCCAGCAGGTTGTCCGCCGAGGGCGGTGCCGGGGCCGGGACTTTCAGGTCGTAGTTGATGCTCTGGTAGCTGTAGGGGATCGGCGCCCACAGAATCCACGCGTCCTTGGCCTTGAGCAGCTCACGGATGTACGGACTCTTGTAGTTGGCTTCCAGCGGGAATTCGCCGCCGAACGCGGTTTCCGGGTAGCGCTTGATCGCCGGGAAATACCAGTTGTTGTCGTAATGCACGACCAGTGGCTTGTCGTTGGCAATCAGCTCGGCGCCCAGGCTCAGGCCGAACAGGATCAGAAACAGCCACAGCGACCACCAGCCACGCTTGTTGGCCTTGAACAGTTCGAAGCGCCGGCGGTTGAGAGGGGACAGGTTCATCTCAATGCTCCCGGCTGGCGAAGTCGATACGCGGATCGACAAAGGTGTAGGTCAGGTCGCCGATCAGTTTCACCACCAGCCCGAGCAAGGTGAAGATGAACAGGGTGCCGAATACCACCGGGTAATCGCGGTTGATCGCCGCTTCGAAACTCATCAGGCCGAGGCCATCGAGGGA
Source organism: Pseudomonas sp. Sample_11 (assembly GCF_004307505.1). NCBI lineage: Bacteria > Pseudomonadati > Pseudomonadota > Gammaproteobacteria > Pseudomonadales > Pseudomonadaceae > Pseudomonas > Pseudomonas sp. Sample_11. The sequence continues at coordinate 4,497 of NZ_RCOD01000014.1, read as the reverse complement.
GAAAATCACTTCCACCAGCAGGGAACCGGTGAAGAAAATGCCGATGAACGCCGAAGGAAAACCGGCAATCACCAGCAGCATGGCGTTGCGGAACACGTGGCCGTAAAGGACGCGATGGCGGGTCAGGCCCTTGGCTTTGGCGGTGACCACGTACTGTTTGTTGATCTCGTCGAGAAAGCTGTTTTTTGTCAGCAGAGTCATGGTCGCGAAGTTGCCGATCACCAGCGCCGTCACTGGCAATGCCAGGTGCCAGAAGTAATCGAGGATCTTGCCGCCCAGGCTCAGCTCATCGAAGTTGTTCGAGGTCAGCCCGCGCAGGGGGAACCAGTCCAGATAACTGCCGCCGGCAAATACCACGATCAGCAGGATCGCAAACAGAAACGCCGGGATCGCATAGCCGACGATGATCGCCGAACTGGTCCAGACATCGAAGTGGCTGCCGTGCCGCGTGGCCTTGGCGATGCCCAGCGGGATCGACACCAGGTACATGATCAGCGTGCTCCACAGCCCCAGCGAGATCGACACCGGCATCTTTTCCTTGATCAGGTCGATGACCTTGGCGTCGCGGAAGAAACTGTCGCCGAAATCCAGCTGCGCGTAGTTCTTGACCATGATCCACAGGCGTTCCGGGGCCGATTTGTCGAACCCGTACATGTGCTCGATTTCCTTGATCAGCGCCGGGTCCAGCCCCTGCGCGCCACGGTAGGACGAGCCGGCCACCGCCACTTCGGCACCGCCGCCGGCAATCCGGCTGGTGGCGCCTTCGAAACCTTCGAGCTTGGCGATCATCTGCTCGACCGGCCCGCCGGGCGCGGCCTGGATGATCACGAAGTTGATCAGCAGAATGCCGAACAGGGTCGGGATGATCAGCAGCAGTCGCCGAAAGATATACGCCAGCATCTGATTACTCCGTGCCCGCAGGGTCGGCTTGCAGTTGGGTTTCGACTTCTACGGCAGGCTTGGCGTCAGGCTTGACCCACCAGGTATTGATGCCGATGTCGTACTTGGGCGAGGTTTTCGGGTGGCCGATGTGGTTCCAGTAGGCCACGCGCCAGCTCTTGATGTGCCAGTTCGGCACCACGTAGTAGCCCCATTGCAGTACGCGATCCAGCGCGCGAGCGTGGGCCACCAGACTTTTGCGCGAGTCGGCGTTGATCAGGCTTTCCACCAGTTGGTCAACGGTCGGATCCTTCAGACCCATGCTGTTGCGGCTGCTCGGCTTGTCGGCGGCGGCGCTCATCCAGTATTCGCGCTGCTCGTTGCCCGGCGAGTTGGACTGCGGAAAGCTGCCGACCATCATGTCGAAGTCTCGCGAGCGCACGCGGTTGATGTACTGCGAGACGTCGACGCGGCGGATCACCAGATCGATGCCGAGGTCGCTGAGGTTGCGCTTGAACGGCAGCAGCACCCGTTCGAATTCGGTCTGGGCGAGGAGGAATTCGATCACCACCGGTTTGCCGGTGGCGTCGACCATTTTGTCATCGACGATTTTCCAGCCGGCCTCTTGCAGCAGTTGATAGGCCTCGCGCTGCTGGGTGCGGATCATGCCGCTGGCGTCGGTCTTGGGATTTTCGAAGGCTTCGCTGAATACCTGAGCCGGCAGTTTGCTGCGGAACGGTTCGAGGATCTTCCGTTGCTCGGCGTCGGGCAGGCCGGTGGCGGCCATTTCCGAGTTCTCGAAGTAACTGCGGGTGCGCACGTAGGCGCCGTTGAACAATTGCTTGTTGGTCCATTCGAAATCGAACAGCAGCCCGAGAGCCTGACGCACGCGCACATCCTGGAACACCGGGCGGCGCAGATTGAAGACGAAGCCCTGCATGCCGGTCGGGTTGCTGTTGGGGATCAGTTCCTTGATCAAACGGCCCTCGGTGACCGCCGGAACGTTATAGGCGCTGGCCCAGTTCTTCGCGGTCATCTCCAGCCAATAATCGAACTGCCCGGCCTTCAGCGCTTCGAGCGCGACGGTGTTGTCGCGGTAATAGTCGGTAGTCATCGTGTCGAAGTTGTAGAAGCCACGGTTGACCGGCAAGTCCTTGCCCCAGTAATCCTTGACCCGCTCGTAACGTACCGAACGGCCGGCCTTCACTTGGGTGACCTTGTACGGGCCGCTGCCCAGCGGGATTTCCAGGTTGCCCTTGTTGAAGTCGCGACTGGCCCACCAGTGTTTCGGCAGGACCGGCAACTGGCCGAGGATCAGCGGCAGCTCGCGGTTGTTGCTGTGCTTGAACTTGAACAAGACTTTCAACGGGTCTTCGGCGATGGCTTCGGCAACGTCGTTGTAGTAGCCGCGAAACATCGGCGAGCCTTCCTTGGTCAGCGTCTCGAAGCTGAACACCACGTCTTCGGCGCGCACCGGGTGGCCGTCGTGGAAGCGCGCTTCCGGGCGCAGGTAGAAGCGTACCCAACTGTTGTCGTCGGCTTTCTCGATCTTGCTGGCAATCAGGCCGTACTCGGTGAACGGCTCGTCGAGGCTGTGTTTGGTCAGGGTGTCGTAGATCTGGCCGATGTCATCGGCGGGCACGCCTTTGTTGATGAACGGGTTGAGGCTGTCAAAGCCGCCGAAGCCGGCCTGGCGGAATACGCCGCCCTTGGGCGCATCAGGGTTCACATAGTCGAAATGCTTGAAATCGGCCGGGTATTTCGGCGGCTCGTTGTACAGGGTCACGGCGTGTTGCGGGGCGGCCCAGGCCAGCCCGGCGAACAGCAAGCCGCCGGCCTGCATGAGCAGGGTGCGCACAGCGTTCATCGATCTTTCTCCGAAGACTTCAGCCACCATGCGCTCAGGCCCAGGGTGTAGGGCGGCGTGGTGACAAAGGCCAACCGGTTGCGGTAGGCCAGACGGTGATAATTGAGGTACCAGTTGGGAATGCTGTAGTGCTGCCAGAGCAGCACGCGGTCGAGCGCCTTGCCGGCGGCGACCTGCTCGTCGCGGGTGCGCGCGGCGAGCAATTGTTCGAGCAGGTGATCGACCACCGGGTTGGCGATGCCCGCGTAATTCTTGCTGCCCTTGACGTTTACCTGGCTGGAGTGGAAGTACTGCCACTGCTCAAGGCCCGGGCTCAGGGTCTGGCCGAGGGTCATCGAGATCATGTCGAAATCGAATTGGTCGAGGCGCTGTTTGTACTGGGCGCGATCGACGGTACGCAGGCGCGCGTCGATGCCGATGCTGTTGAGATTCTCGATGTACGGCTGATAGAGCCGCTCCAGGCTCGGGTTGACCAGCAGCAATTCGAAGCGCAGCGGTTGGCCGTCAGCATTTTGCAAGCGCTGGCCATGGAGCTTCCAACCGGCCTCGGCGAGCAGGGCGAGGGCTTTACGCATGGTCTCGCGCGGGATGCCACGGCCGTCGGTTTTCGGCAGGGTGAACGGCTCGGTGAACAGCCGGGCTGGCAACTGCTCCTTGTAAGGCTTGAGCATCAGCCATTCATGCCCGACCGGCAAACCCGAGGCGCTGAATTCACTGTTGGGGTAGTAGCTGGTGGTGCGTTTATAGGCATCGCTGAACAGCGCGCGGTTGGTCCATTCGAAGTCAAACATCAGACCCAACGCTTCGCGCGTCCTGACATCGGCGAAGGTCGCGCGGCGGCTGTTCATGAACAGGCCCTGAGTCTGGGTCGGGATCTGATGCGGGATCTGCACCTTGATCACTTCGCCACGACGTACAGCAGGGAAGTTGTAACCGTTGACCCAGTTCTTCGCCTGATGCTCGATGTAGATGTCGAACTCACCGGCCTTGAACGCTTCGAAGGCGACATCGCTGTCGCGGTAGAACTCGACGTCCATGCGATCGAAATTGTACTTGCCGCGATTGACCGGTAAGTCCTTGCCCCAGTAATCCTTGACCCGCTCGAAAATCAGGTGCCGACCCGGCGTGACCGACGTGATGCGGTACGGCCCGCTACCCAGCGGCGGTTCGAAGGTGGTGGCTTTGAAGTCGCGGTCTTTCCAGTAATGCTGCGGCAGTACCGGCAATTCGCCCAGGCGCAGGATCAACAGCGGATTGCCCGAGCGCTTGAACACGAAACGAATGCGCTGCTTGTTGAGGATGTCGACCCGCAGCACTTCCTGCAGGGCCGTGCGATACAGCGGATGACCGTCCTTGAGCAGCGTTCGATAGGAGAACGCCACGTCGTAGGCGGTGACAGGCGCGCCGTCGTGAAAGCGCGCTTCGGGGCGCAAATTGAAGACGACCCAGCTGCGATCTTCGCTGTACTCCACCGATTGTGCGATCAACCCGTAACTCGACGCGGGTTCGTCGCCGGACGGCGAATACTGCCCGGTGCCAACCATCAGCGGCTCGTTGAGCTCGTTGATGCCGTACTGGAGAAAATTGGCGGTGGTGACCGGGCTGGTGCCCTTGAAAGTGTACGGATTGACCGTATCGAAGGTGCCGAACGCCATCACCCGCAACGTACCGCCCTTGGGCGCTTGCGGGTTGACCCAGTCGAAGTGGGTAAATCTGGCCGGGTACTTGAGCGTGCCGAACTGCGCATAACC
>NZ_RCOD01000095.1:0-1419 GCF_004307505.1 Pseudomonas sp. Sample_11 | reverse complement strand
TGCTGACCGACATCGAAATCCCGCTGGTACCGGTGCTGGCGCGCATCGAACGCCAGGGCGCGTTCGTCGATGCCGAGTTGCTGGGCATTCAGAGCATCGAGCTGGGCAACAAAATGGTCGCGCTGGAGCGTGAAGCCTTCGAAATCGCCGGGGAAGAATTCAACCTCGGCTCGCCGAAGCAGCTGGGCGTGATTCTTTATGAAAAGCTCGGCCTGCCGGTGCTGAAGAAAACCGCCAAAGGCCAGCCGTCCACCGCTGAAGAAGTGTTGGCGAAACTCGCCGAAGACGATCACCGCTTGCCGAAGGTGCTGATGGAGCACCGCTCGATGAGCAAGCTGAAAAGCACCTACACCGATCGCCTGCCGGAGCAGATCAACCCGCGCACCGGGCGCATCCACACCTCGTATCACCAGGCTGTGGCTTCGACCGGGCGCCTGTCCTCCAGTGACCCGAACCTGCAGAACATTCCGGTGCGCACCGCCGAAGGCCGACGCATTCGTCAGGCGTTCGTCGCACCCAAAGGCTACAAACTGCTGGCGGCGGACTATTCGCAGATCGAACTGCGGATCATGGCCCACCTGTCCCGTGACGAAGGCCTGATGAACGCCTTCCGCAACAATCTCGACGTGCACACTGCAACCGCTGCCGAAGTATTCAAGGTCGAGCTTGATCAAGTGACCTCGGACCAGCGCCGCAGCGCCAAGGCGATCAACTTCGGTCTGATCTACGGCATGGGCGCGCAGAAGCTCGGCAAGGACATCGGCGTCGACACCAAGACCGCCAAGGCTTACATCGACACTTACTTCGCTCGTTATCCAGGCGTGCGCGAATACATGGAGCGCACCCGCGCGCAGGCGGCGGATCAGGGTTACGTCGAAACTTTCTTCGGCCGTCGCCTCTACCTACCGGAGATCAACTCGAACAAGCCGCAGGAACGCGCCGCCGCTGAACGCACGGCGATCAACGCGCCGATGCAGGGCACGGCAGCGGACATCATCAAGAAAGCCATGGTGGCTGTGGATAACTGGCTGACCACGTCGGGTCTGGACGCGCGGGTCATCCTGCAAGTGCACGACGAACTGGTGCTGGAGGTTCGCGAGGATCTGGTCGAGCAGGTCAGCGCCGAAATTCGTACGCACATGAGCGAAGCGGCGAAACTGGATGTGCCGCTGCTGGTGGAAGTCGGCGTGGGCAACAACTGGGATGAGGCGCACTGAGTCATTGTTGCGCAACCGTCGCCGCGACCTACCGTCGCGGCAACTGCCGGGAATCCGGCTTAGATCGAAAGGCGCTTGAGGCTATTCCAAAGCTTTTTGAAAAAAATCTGAACTAATCTGTCGATCGAACACTCAGAGCTACTGAATGGCTGGTGAAGCCCTTCGATGCTCCTATGTTGTGTTAAGTGTTGGCAGATATCTG
>NZ_RCOD01000057.1:0-9141 GCF_004307505.1 Pseudomonas sp. Sample_11 | reverse complement strand
CCACCCCGCTCGAAGACGCCATGCGCGCCGACGATCTGGTGAAAAACCGCGAAGCGATAAAACGCGCGCTCGATTTCTATCTCTGCCCCGAACCTGCAAAACCGCACCCGCCCAGCACGCTGTTCATGGTGGTGCCCAATGTTGATACCGAAAGCTTGTTGGCGCATGCCTGTGAGTCGCTGGCGTCAGCGAGTGCGATGGCGAGTAATTTCGCTGGTGAGTTGAGCGGGTTTCAGCGCAGCACGGCGTTGGCAATTCAGCAGATTGTCATGCTGGCGGAGTTGGCGGTGAATCGGGCGCTGGATCGGGTTGATCCGCAGACCTGACCTGCGACCGCGTTATCGTTCTTCGCGAGCAGGCTCGCTCCCACCGAAAGCACGCGGTCGACTGTGGGAGCGAGCCTGCTCGCGAAGAGGCCTTCAAGGGCTCCACCAGACTAATTCTTGCTCTCGATCTTCCCGCCCGCATCCGGATCGTAAAAATCCGGAATCTCGTACTGGTATTTCTTCAGCCAGCGCTGCATCGCCAGTTCGCGTTCGGTGGCGGTGGCGCTTTGCGGTTTCGGCGAGGCGGCTTTGTTGCGGCTTTGCAGGACCAGCCAGCCTTCGGTTTCCTGTTGTTGCGCTGAAGCAGGGCCGGTGTCGATGGCGTGGGCGGTGAGGGGCAGGGTGAGCAGGGTCAGGTAGCACAGGCCTTTGCGGATGGTCATGGCTGTCTCCTATTCGAGCGTCGGCGGTAGCGGGTCGATGAAGGCGGCGACGCGGTCGCCGGGTGTGGCTTTGGCGTGGGCCGGGGCTTTGAGTTTTTCTGCGCGTTGCTGCGCTTCGGTGAATTGTTCCGGGGTCAGTTTCGAGCGGCTGACGACCTCTGCGGCTTGGGGCCAGTCGTTCTGGTAGAGCAGCAGGGTGACCATGTTCAGCGTCGCCAGTTGATTGTTCTGGCTCAGCTCGATGGCGGTGAGGAATTCGAATTTCGCTTCGTTGAGGCGTAGTTGGTTGAGGTAGACCACGCCCAGGTCATTGCGGATTTTTTCGTCGGTGGGCGCCAGGCGTGCGGCTCGTTGCAGGTGGGCCTGGGCCTGGCCGTTGTCGCCACGGGCGGCGTAGACCTGGCCCAGGCCATGTTCGGCCTGGGCGGTGAGGCAGCCGCCGAGCAGGCTGCGGTAGAGCGGCTCGGCTTCGCTGCGACCGAGCAGGCGATAGACCTTGGCTTTGCGCAGACGCACTTCGCTGAGGTTGTCCGGCAGGCTTTGCAGGTTGGCGAGGCTGGCGTGGAGCTTGCCGTCGCTGGCCAGGTCATCGGCGAGGTTCAGCGACAGTTCCTGCTCCGAGGTCAGTTTGCTGCAGCTGGACGGCGACAGCAGCGAGGTCCACGGCGCCTGGCCGTCCGTGGCGCAGCCGCTGAGCAGCAACAGACTTGCCATGACTATCAGTACTTTCATCAAACGCTCTCCATGAGCCAAGGTCAGTTTGCGAACGCGCGGGCAATGGCGGTGAAACCCGGGCCGGCCAGTACGATCAGCAGGGCGGGAAACAGAAACAGCATCATCACCACCGACATCTTCGCCGACATTTTCGAGATGTATTCCTGCAGCCGGGTCAGGCGTCGGTCGTCCAGTAATTGCTTGAGCGCCAGCAGTGATTTCATCGCACCGCCGCCCTGGTGGATCAGTTGCTGGAGGATCACGCAGGTGTCGGTGAATTCGTCCACCGCGAGCATCACCGCGGTCTTGTTCAGCTCCTGACCCAGCTCCAGACCCGAGTCGACGCGGCTGAGGATCAGGCGCAGTTCGCTGGTCAGCTCCGGCAGCAGTTTTTGCGCTTCGACGCTGAGCACGCGCAGCGCTTGTTCCACGGCCATGCCGGATTCAAAGAGGATGCGCAGCAGCGGAATGAACGTGGAGATTTCCACGGCGATGGTTTTCTGTCGGCGGGCGGCGGCGTAGGCGAGCAGGCGTTTGGGCAGTAGATAGCCGCCGCCCGCAGCGAACATCGGCGCCATCCAGCGGTGGCTGGTCTGCGAGAAAAACACTTCCTGCAAGAAGATCGCCAGCCCCAGAGCGAGCAGCGGCGTGCCGATCTGGCAGGCGGCGAAGAGCGCGCGTTCGTTGGCGCGGCGCCAGCCGAGGCGGCCGAGCAGGGTCTGGGTTTCGCTGTCGATGCTCACCGAGCCCCGGCCGAAACGGCTGTTGCCCAGCGCGCGCAGCCAGTGGCCGAAACGGTTTTCCCGGACCAATTGGCCATGCAAGCGCTGATGCACCTGTCGCACGCGGCGGCGCTCGGTGAGCAGGTGATTGCCCAGCAATAACAGCGAACCAAGGAGCAACAACAACGCCGCGAGCCAGACCATCTCAAACGCTCCGCAACATGCGCCACAGCGCCAGACTGCCCAACACCTGCAACACGGCGGCGCTGAGCAGCATGGTCTGGCCGCTTTCGTCGTGCCACATGCCGAGCATGTAGCCGGGGTTGGTCAGCATGAAGTAGCTCACCAGAATCAGCGGCAGCAAACCCAAAACCCAAGCGGTCATGCGCGTTTCCCCGGTCAGCGCGCGCAACTGCCGCGCCCCCTGGTCGCGTTCGCGGATCAGTTTGATCAGGTTCTCCAGCAGCTCACTGGCATTGCCGCCGTAGCGGTGATTGACCTTCAGGCCGAGGGCGAACATGCGCAATTCGTCCTGCTCGTAGAGTTCGGCAAAGTCGCTGACGGCGTCAGGCAAGTTCACCCCCAGTTGCACGTGGCGCTGTACCCGGCCCATGGACGCTTTCAAGGGATCTTCACTGGCCTCGATGCCGCCCAGCACCGCATCGCTCAGCGTGCGCCCGGACTTGAGACTGCGCACGGTGTGGTCGAGCAATTGGGGCAGTTGTTCGATCATGCGGCGGATCCGCCGTCGGTAGCGAATGGCGATGTACAGCCGCAACGCCACGGGCGGGACGAGCAACATGATCAGCAGACCAACCCAGCTCCCGAGCAGAAATCCCAGGCCCATGGCCGCCGCCCACAGGCTCAGCCACAGGCCGAAGCGCTCGCTCGGCTGACCGAGGCCGGCACGCAAAAACATGTGCTCCAATCCCACCCATTTCGTCTGTTCCACGGCCAATTGCGGTTGTCCGGCGGCGAGTCGATTGAGGACTTTTTCCGTCGCGGTCTTGCGCAGGCCTTGCAGGAACAGATAGATCGACAGCCCGAGCAGCATCAGGCAAATGGCGATAAGAATGATCGGTCCCAGCATCTGCGTGCTCCTCGCCGTCAGCCCAGGTGAGCGTCTTGGCGCAGCTTGTCGCCGGCCGGGTTGACCGCTTCGCGCACAAAGCCAAAGCCCGTGCGGCGGTCGAGGCGGAACAGGGTGTTGGTGACGTAGACGTCCTCGCGGATGCCGACCACTTCCACCACTTCACTGACGCAGCGCCGACCGTCGGGCATGCGTGTCAGTTGAATGATCACGTCGAGGGCGGCGCAGATCATCTGGCGCAAGGTGCGTTCGGCAATCGAGCGCCCGGTCAGGCCGACCAAAGTCTCCAGACGCAGCAACGCGTCCTGGGCGTTGTTGGCGTGCACGGTGCTCATCGAACCGTCGTGACCGGTGTTCATCGCGGTGAGCACGTCGACCACTTCGACGCCTCGGATCTCGCCGAGGATGATCCGGTCAGGACGCATGCGCAGGGCGTTGCGAATCAGGTCGCTGGCCTTGACCTCGCCATGCCCCTCAGCGTTGGGCGGACGGGTTTCCAGACGCACTACATGCGGATGGCCGAGTTGCAGTTCGGCGACGTCTTCGATGGTCACCAGCCGTTCGTGCGGGTTGATCAACTGGCTGAGGATGTTCAGCAGCGTGGTCTTGCCGGTGCCGGTGCCGCCACTGATCAGTATGTTGCAGCGCCTGCCCACGGCATTCTGCAGAAATTCGAAAATCGCCAGATCGATGGTCTGCATCGCCATCAGGTCGGTGCTCTTGAGCATGTCCTTGCGGAACTTGCGGATCGACAGGCACGGGCCGTCGAGGGCGATCGGCGGGATGATCGCGTTGACCCGGCTGCCATCGGGCAGGCGCGCATCGACCATCGGCGAGGACTCATCGAGGCGGCGCCCGAGCGGCGCAAGGATGCGTTGCATGACCCGCTCGACGTGATGCGCATCGATAAAGCGCAGATCGCTTTGATGCAATACGCCGTCGCGCTCGATGAACACCCGGTGCGGGCCGTTGACCAGAATCTCCGTCACCGACGGGTCGCGCAGCAGGACTTCCAGTGGGCCGAATCCGGTGAGTTCGTCGACGATTTCCTCGCCGAGGCGCTCCATTTCGTAGCGCGAGATCGCCAGGTGCAAACGCGCGATGTATTCGGCGACCTTGTCGGTGACGAACTGCGCCAGTTGCTGGCGCGAACCTTCCAGCAGGTTTTTTCCTGACTCCTCGATGGCGTCGATGATGTAGCGGTGCAGGACCAGTTTCAGGCCTTCGTGATCGCTGTTGCCGATCGCTCCGTGCGACGTTGCGCCAAAGAGTTTTTCTGCGCTCATGAGTGGCCTCGCAGACGGTCGAACCAGGTGACTTTCGGTTTGCTCAGGCCTTCGGAGCGTTTCGCCAAGCGCTCGCCGAGGGTGCGCAGGCTCTGGGTGAGTTTCTCCCGGGGCGCCAGTTCGAACAGACTCACGCCCTGGTTTTTCGCGTTCAGGCGCACGTCGGGACTGAACGCCAGCACGGCGATGACTTCCAGATTGAAGGTCTTGCCCAGGGTCTCGGCATCCGGCGCGACGTTGCTCAAGTAGCGATCGATCAGCAAGCGCCCGTGCTCGAGTTTCATGCCTTTCTCGCGCCACTGGTTGAGCACGGCGAGGTTGCGTCGGCAGTTGAGTACGTTCTGGTCGGTGTACCACAGCAGTTTGTCGCAATGGCTGACGAAGGTGCGCAATGCCTCACTGTCGGCCTGCCCGGTGAGGTTCACGACAATGTGCTGAAAGTGTTGGCGCAGGGCGCTGAGCAGCATGTACAGCTCGGCGGCACTGGTGGTTTCCAGCGGCTCGTCAGTGTTGGCGTAGGCAAGAATGCGCAGGCCGTGGTCGGCGCTGGTGAATGCGCTGTCGATCAGCGTGGCGTCGAGGCGGCGCAAATGACGCAGGGCATCGCCGAAGTGAAACGAACTCTCCAGCCCCAACAACGCAAGGCTGTCGCCACGGGGCAGGCCAAGGTCGAGCAGCAAGGTTTGCTGGCCGCTCTTCTGCACCACCATGGCCATGTGATTGGCGAGCAAGGCACCGTCGGAACTGCTCTGCACGCCGTACATCACGGTAAGCCCGCCCAACTGCGTGTTGGGAGTGACGGCGGGCAGGCGTTTGCCCAGGCGCCGCACCAGTCCGGCGACTTCGCTGGAACGCGAGCCATAGGCGACAAAATCCCGCGCGCCGGCGCGCATTGCATTGAGTACGAGCTGATTGTCCATGCCGTCGCCGAGGGCAACGATCGCCAGCATCGGCTTGGCTTCCAGCGCACCTTCGATCAGCGCGCTCTGCGCCACGACATGCTCGCGATCGAGACCGACGAAGACCAGATTGGCGAAGGTTACATCGACCAGCGCGAGCAGTTCGTCGAGGCTGCCGGCACCTGCGCTGATGACTTGGCCGAGTGGCGCGAGGGCGCTTTGCAGCCATTCCAGATCGGTGCTGTTGCGGGTGATGGCGAGGAAGGTCTGACTGAGATTCTGGTTCATTGCGACAACCCGCTGCGCTTGTCGAAGTTGCCGTTCTCGAGGAAGAACATGCGATAGAAATTCGGGTCGTAATTGCGCAGTTTCTCCCCCGGCAACGACGGCAAACGCGCGTCCGCCGCCAATGGCTGGACCAGATGCGGGGTGACGATCATCAGCAGCTCGCGCTCTTCGCGTTTGATCTGCGAACCCTTGAAAAAGGCCCCGAGTATGGGAATGTCGCCCAGGCCGGGAAACTTGTTCACCTGCGAGCTGTTGGTGGTGCTGATCAAACCGCTGATGACAAAACTTTCGCCATCACCCAGCGACACGCTGGTGTCGGTCCGGCGGATGGTCAGCGCCGGAACGGTGGTGCCGGCGATGTTCACCGCGTTGGCAAAATCCAGTTCGCTGACCTCCGGGGCGACCTTCAGCGCGATGCGATCGCGGCCGATGATGGTTGGCGTCAGCGTCAGGCGGATGCCGAATTCCTTGTACTCGATCGACACGCTGTCGCTGCCGGAACTGGGCACCGGAATCGGGATTTCCCCGCCGGCCAGGAAGCTCGCACTCTGCCCGTTCAACGCCACCAGACTCGGTCGCGCCAGGGTGTAGGCGAAGCCGCTGGTTTCCAGGGCGTTGATGATCGCCATGGTCTTGCCGCCGACCCAGGAGAAATTGAACAGCGAGTTATCCACCGGCAGGCGCGGCTGCGGTACGCCGTCAATCGGTGGCAGCGTGCCGGGCGAACCGAACAGGAAATTGCCGCGCGTGCCGATCAGCGACGCCGTGGCTTCCTTGAGTTTGGTGCGGCTGACTTCGACGAAGCGGATGTCGGTCTGCACTTGCGATGGCAGGGACGGATCGTCCGACGGCACGCTGCTGGTCAGCGCCGTGGTCGCCGCGCCCTGGACGAAGACCATGGCTTGCTGCGGCTGCGCCGAGCAGGCGGTCCAGACCATCAGGCTGGTCGCGCCGGGGCCGACGCCCGTGAGCAAAAAGGACGAACCGCCATTGGCATGCACGTCGGCAATTTTCGGGTCGCCCACTGCCAGCCGAGTGATTGCCACCGGTGACTGCATGTCCTGCTGGAAGCCTTCACCGATTTCGATCACCGAGGGCAGGCGCGGCAGTGCCGAGCAATTGCCCACCGCCGCGAGGGCGCTGTCCATCGTCAATCCCAACAACAGCAAGGCCCGGAGCGCCGGTTTCAATGTCGGTCTGAGTCGACTCTGCATGCACGTGAATCCTTGCGCAGTCATGGGGTTTGTTGGCTGATCTGGTTGCCGCGAATGATTTCCACCGCAGGCCTGGGCGCCGCGCCGGCACTGGCGGTGGCAGGTGCTCTTTGCGCGCTGCCCAGGGCGAGTTGAGTGAACTGAAAAAGCTGGCTGTTGGCGCGATCCAGGTGCGCGGGCGATTGCGCTTCGCCGGCCCAGTATTTGGCCAGCCGCTGTTCTTCGCTGCTGCGCACCGCGAGACGCAAGGTGCCGACTTGAGTGGCAAGCATCAGGCGGCTGAGCAGTTGTTCCGGCACCGCCAGCACCACTGTGCGTGCGGCGATGCGGCGCTGGTCCTGTTTGATTTTTTCTTCGGCGCTGAGGCTGGGCGTCGCCGGTTGGCCGTCGTTGGTCAGGCCGTACTGATCGCCAATTCCGAGCACGCGCAGGGCCGGAACGGCGATCTGCGCCGACTGCTGCAGATTGCTCGCGTCCTCGCGCAGATACAGCAGCACGTCAACGTAATCGCCCGGCAGCAACTGTCCGGCGGCACCGATCACTTCATCGACGGCCACGGTCAGTGCGCGCTCGTCGCGGCGAATCATCCGCGCCAGCGCACCGCCAGCCTGGAAGCTTTCGTCATTGAGCCAGGTGCCGGCGCTGAGGTGGCGCCAAGGCGTGCGGCCGACTGCTTGTTCAATGCTGGTCAGGCTGCCGGCCGGCGCGCTGCGCAGTTTTTCCACGGTCACATCGGCGGCGGTCAACGGCGTGAACGGCGGGACATCGTGGAGCAGCACTACTACCGGTTGGCGGGTCTGGTCTTCGGCAATCGCGACAGTCTGTTCAATGCTGACCGCTGGGGTGACGGGCGCCTCGGCGACCGGGGCCGGCTGACGACTGAGCACCAGCCCCCAGTAACCGACAAAAACCGCGCCGAGCAACAGCAGCGCGGCAAGGCCCATGGTGACGCGACTGTTCATGACGGCTCTCCCTTTCCTGCTGCACAACCGACGGCATCTGCTTGTGAAGGGCTTACTCATTCGGCAGCTATGAACATGCAACTATTTCGCTATTTCCAAGCTAGCTGATCCAAGCAAAAGCGCCATTAATGACAGGCGAAATAACCGTACCAAAGTATGAATCTGGCCAGTTAACAGCCGGAAACGGCGGAAAAACGATGGGATTAATGCTTTGTGATTAATGCGTTCTTACAGTTGTTGGGCGGGGGTTTGTTGACAATGCTCAGGTGGCACGGTGGAACCTTGCCGCGGTGGTGATGTCGGCGCCAGAGGCGCGAAGGAGTGGACCTATGTTTCGTATGACTTTTGATTATGTGATCGCCAAGGCTCGCGCGTTTGCCCGCAGTGAAGAGGGTGCTTCGGCGATCGAGTATGCGATTGTGGTGGCGATGGTGGCGGTGGTGGTTGTGGCGTTCGTCACTCCGCTTGGAGACAGGGTCTTGGCGATCTTCAACAATATTCTGACCTCGCTCGATGGTACGGCTGTGACCCGGCCAACGCCTTGATCTTGTGAACACTGCACCTGGCTGATATCGCACTACACTGGATTTACCTTTCAGTATTCAGGTATTGCCTATGAACGCGTCTTCGTCGCCCCGCCAACAACTGCTTCTGGTTGATGATGAAGAAGACGCGTTGCTGGAGTTGGCGGAGTTGCTGGAGGGGGAGGGCTTTACCTGTCATACCGCGACGTCGGTGAAGTTGGCGTTGCATCTGTTGACCCGGCATCCGGATATTGCTTTGGTGATTACTGATCTGCGTATGCCGGAGGAGTCGGGCATGTCGTTGATCAGGCGGTTGCGTGAGCATACGTCGCGGGCGCATTTGCCGGTGATTGTGATGTCGGGGCATGCGGATATGGAGGATGTCAGCGATATGTTGCGGTTGCAGGTGCTGGATCTGTTTCGCAAGCCGATTTATCACGTGAGGTTGTTGGAGACTCTCGATAATTTGTTTCCCAAGCCTCGGGTTGAGGCTGGGTGAACTCGGCGGCCTTTGGGCCGACCGTGTTGGTGGGGTTTTGGGTGAATATCCGTTGCTGCGGGTGTGGCGGCTGGCGGTTTCGCCCTTACGGCGACTTACTTTTTTACAAGCGCCTAAAAAAGTAAGCAAAAAACGCTTGCTCCTACGTTCGGCCCTCGCAGGCTCGGGTTCCTTCGCTGCGGGATCGATCCGGGCGCAGCGGCTACGGTTTGCTTCGCTGCACCTCCTTCCGCT
>NZ_RCOD01000104.1:0-9292 GCF_004307505.1 Pseudomonas sp. Sample_11 | reverse complement strand
GAAGTGAACCTGGCCAAGGGTGATCTGCAAGGTGCAGGTCAGGCCTTTGCCAAGGTTTCGCAGCTGTATCCCAAGCACAACAAAGTGCCGGACTCGCTGTACAAGCTGGCTGACGTAGAGCGCCGCCTCGGTCATACCGACAAGGTCAAAGGCATTCTGCAGCAGGTGGTGTCCCAATATCCGGGCACTTCCGCCGCGCAGCTGGCCCAGCGTGATTTACAGCGCATGTAAGCCTGTTCATCCGTGTTTTGAAGAAACCCGCGCTTGTCGCGGGTTTTTTCGTTAGAATTCACGCCCTTTTTCTGAAACACGCTTCTTGTGGTCTACGCGTTGGCGGGATTGCCTGAAGTGCCTGACGGAGGCGGACAGCCTGTTTAGCTGTTACGCCCGTGGCGACTATGCAAGACACATTGAGAATTACCGAAGTTTTCTACTCGTTGCAGGGGGAAACTCGGACTGCCGGGCTGCCCACGGTTTTCGTGCGCCTGACCGGTTGCCCGTTGCGTTGCCAGTACTGCGATAGCGCTTACGCGTTCAGCGGCGGCACCGTCCGCACCCTCGACGACATCCTTGAGCAAGTGGCCGGTTATCGTCCGCGCTACGTTTGTGTCACCGGCGGTGAGCCGTTGGCTCAGCCGAACGCCATTCCTTTGCTTGAGCGGTTGTGTGATGCCGGTTACGAGGTGTCGCTGGAAACCAGCGGCGCCCTAGACGTATCCGCTGTCGATCCGCGTGTCAGTCGCGTCGTCGATCTGAAAACGCCGGGCTCGAAAGAAGCCCACCGCAACCGTTACGAGAATATCGAACTGCTGACCCGCAACGATCAGGTGAAGTTTGTCATCTGCTCGCGGGAAGACTATGACTGGGCGGTATCGAAGCTGATCCAGTACGGGCTTGATCGACGGGCGGGTGAAGTGCTTTTCTCCCCAAGTCATCATGACCTCAATGCCAGGGATCTGGCGGATTGGGTGGTGGCAGACAACCTGCCAGTGCGGCTGCAACTGCAGTTGCATAAATATCTATGGAATGATGAGCCGGGGCGCTGAGATGATTGAACAATTGAACACTACCGAAAAACGTGCCGTTATCCTGCTTTCGGGCGGCCTCGACTCGGCCACCGTCGTGGCGATGGCACGCGCCGAAGGCTACGCCTGCTACACCATGAGCTTCGATTACGGCCAGCGCTCGCATGCCGAATTGCACGCCGCCGCCCGCGTTGCTCGCGACCTGGGTGTGGTCGAGCACAAGGTCATTGGCCTGAATCTCAACGGCATGGGCGGTTCGGCGCTGACTGACACCAGCATCGAAATTCCAGAAGAGCTGGGCGAAGGCATTCCGGTGACTTACGTGCCGGCGCGCAACACGGTTTTCCTGTCGTTGGCATTGGGTTGGGCCGAAGTGCTCGGCGCCCGCGACATCTTCATCGGCGTCAATGCAGTGGATTATTCCGGCTACCCGGATTGCCGTCCCGAGTTCATCGAGTCGTTCGAGCGCATGGCCAATCTGGCGACCAAGGCCGGCGTGGAAGGCAACGGCTTCCGCATCCAGGCGCCGCTGCAGAACCTGAGCAAAGCGCAGATCGTTCAGGCCGGCGTGAAGCTTGGCGTTGATTACGGTCTGACGGTTTCCTGCTATCAGGCCGACGATGACGGCCGCGCCTGCGGCAAATGCGACAGCTGCCGCCTGCGCGCTGAAGGCTTCGCGGCAGCTGGTGTGGACGATCCAACCCCTTATTTTTGATTTTTTCAAAAAAGGTGTTGAATAGTCCTTAAAAATCAGTATTATACGCGCCACCACACAGCGGGTCGTTAGCTCAGTTGGTAGAGCAGTTGGCTTTTAACCAATTGGTCGTAGGTTCGAATCCCACACGACCCACCATTTTTGGCGGTTTAGAAAATCCGGAAGGCCCACGAAAGTGAGGATTTCCGGGTTTTTTTTTGCCTGCAATTCTGGCCTTCAATCTTTCATTGCGGCCCGATCTGACATAGGTCAGATTCATCTTTTGTATCAACGGGATATTCTGTAGCCTTGCGCAGCTTCAACGCTGTCCCGTGCCTGATGATACTCACTCTCCCGGCGGTACCCTCTAGTGGTCCGGAGCCGGGTGTATACTCGACTTTCGCGCGAATGCGCCTGCAGGTCTTGCGAACATGACGCAGATTTCCGAACGCCTCCTGGTTCAAGCCCACCTCGACGCCAAACAGCCGAAACCGCTGACGGCAGAAGAGGAGGCTTATTACCGTTCCGCCATCGCCGCCGAGCTCAAGGCTCAGGACGCGGTGCTGGTCGCCCACTTCTATTGCGATCCGGTGATTCAGGCCCTGGCCGAAGAAACCGGCGGCTGTGTTTCCGACTCCCTGGAAATGGCCCGCTTCGGCAACGCCCATCCGGCCAAGACCGTGGTGGTCGCCGGGGTGAAATTCATGGGCGAGACTGCAAAAATTCTCAATCCGGAAAAACGCGTGCTGATGCCGACCCTGGAGGCGACCTGCTCGCTGGACCTGGGTTGCCCGGTCGATGAGTTCTCGGCGTTCTGCGACCAGCACCCGGAACGCACCGTGGTGGTGTATGCCAATACTTCCGCCGCCGTGAAGGCTCGGGCTGACTGGGTGGTGACTTCGAGCTGCGCACTGGAAATCGTCGAAAGCCTGATGGACAACGGCGAGACGATCATCTGGGGCCCGGACAAGCACCTTGGCACTTACATTCAGCGCAAGACCGGCGCCGACATGCTGCTTTGGGATGGTGCCTGCATCGTTCACGAAGAGTTCAAGTCCAAGCAGCTCGAGGACATGAAGGCGCTGTACCCGGACGCAGCAATTCTGGTGCATCCGGAGTCGCCGACTTCGGTGATCGAACTGGCGGACGCCGTCGGTTCTACCAGTCAGTTGATCGCCGCCGCGCAAAGCCTGCCAAACAAGACCCTGATCGTCGCCACCGACCGTGGCATCTTCTACAAGATGCAGCAGCTGTGCCCGGACAAGGTCTTCATCGAAGCGCCTACCGCCGGTAACGGCGCGGCTTGTCGCAGTTGCGCACATTGCCCGTGGATGGCCATGAACACCCTTGAGCGCACGCTCAAGAGCTTGAAGGAAGGCACCAACGAGATCTTTGTCGATCCGGCGCTGATTCCCCAGGCGATCCGCCCGTTGAAGCGCATGCTGGATTTCACCCAGGCAGCGCGGATGAAGCTGGCCGGTAACGCCTGAGTGAACCCCTTGTAGGAGTGAGCCCTGTGGTGAGGGGATTTATCCCCGTTGGGTGGCGAAGCCGCCCTAAATCAAACACCGCGCCATATCAGGGATACCGCGTGGGCTCCTTTACGGCTGCTACGCAGCCGGACGGGGATAAATCCCCTCGCCACAGGGGGGACTCTTGAGTATGGAAATTATTTGCTCTTCTTTGGAATCCGCACCACGCGCGTATCCGAATAAATGTCATGCCAGGTGCGCTTCTGCTTGTCGAACAGTGACCAGAAGAAACCCAACCCGATACACAACCACGACGCGATCGACACCATAAAGCGCAACAGCGCCTGCCACAGGCTGATGGCCGTGCCGTTGGCGTTCTGCACGCGGATCCCCCATACCTGCATGCCCAGTGTCTGCCCGCCATGGGTCCAGAACTTGGCGAAGAAGCCGAACAATACCAACAGCAGCACCGTGGAATACAGCGGGTCACCATCGAGCTGGCCGGCGTCGGTCATCACCCGCAGCCGTTCTTCGCCAATGATCGCGGCCTGGATCAACTTGTAGATGAATCCGGTGACGATCAGCAGGGCGGTGCACAGCAGGAAGTCGTAGAACATTGCCGCCAGACGACGACCGAGAGCAACGGGAGGAAAGTCCCCTTGCGGCGTGAGCAGGTGTTTCGACATGGCAGCCTCAAGGCGTGAATGGAAGCGCCATTTTACGGATAAGCGCGCACAAAAAAGCCCCTGATATCAATATCAGGGGCTTTTTCGTATCAGAAGATCAGGCTTCTGCTTGTACTTCGTCAGCCTGCATGCCTTTCTGGCCTTGCACGGCAACGAAAGTCACCTTCTGGCCTTCTTTCAGGCTTTTGAAGCCGTTGCCCTGAATGGCGCGGAAATGTACGAACAGATCCGGACCGCTTTCTGGAGTGATAAAACCAAAACCTTTCTCGTCGTTAAACCACTTGACGGTACCGCTCTGACGTGTGGACATTTCTTATTTCCTTTGACGCATAAATTGATGACAGCCCCTTTCACATGAAAGAGTACTGGAGCTGGTTGCAAGGAGTAAGAAGACGTCGAGCGGGATGTAGCTAACTTGTAGGCTACTGCCCAGGTCACGATTCCAAGCTGACCCATGCAAACACAGTGGACAAACTCTACGCCAACTACGGGAGAAAAAACAAGCCCTGGGAAGGCCCCGGTTTTACTGCTCTTCATGGCAGTTCGTCAGCAAATTAGTTCCGTCTTAGACGATTGTCTGGTCCTATTTTCAGCAAACGTTATAAGCAACGTTCATATTCGAAACGGATGTTAAAAAACGCACTGTTTTATGGCGATTGCGTTACACATTAGTGCACGTTTAACGCAATCGCGTTACTTATAGAAACAGTCGATCAACCGCGATAGTAGCGTTGTGGAACAAATGGCATTTTGCTTACAAGCATTTGCACCTTTTTCCCACGGACGATGGCCCACACAGGTGTATCGAGCGCGACGTAAGCGCTGTCAAGGTATCCCATCGCCAATGGCCCGCCCAAAGTCGGACCAAAGCCACCGCTGCAGACGCTGCCGATGATCTCGCCGGCCTCGTTGACGATCTCTGCGCCTTCACGCACCGGGGTACGCTCCTGTGGCAGCAGGCCGACACGTTTGCGTGCGACGCCGTTCTGTTGCTGCGCGAAGATCTGCTCGGCGCCCGGGAAACCGCCGGCCCGCGCTCCATCGGCGCGGCGGGGCTTGGAGATCGCCCACAGGAGGCTGGCTTCGATCGGTGTGGTCTCGGTGTTCATGTCATGGCCGTACAGGCACAGGCCGGCTTCCAGACGCAGCGAGTCGCGGGCGCCAAGGCCGATGGCCTGGACCTCTGGCTCGGCGAGCAGGGCGCGTGCTAGTTTCTCCGCTTCAGCGGCCGGTACCGAGATTTCGAAACCGTCTTCACCGGTGTAGCCCGAACGGCTGACAAAGCAGTCCACGCCCAGCAACGACACACGGTTGAACTGCATGAACGTCATCTTCGCCACGTCCGGCGCAAGACGCGCCAGCACGGTGACGGCTGCCGGACCTTGCAAGGCGAGCAGGGCGCGCTCTTCGAACAGCGCCGTAATGGTGCACTGATCGCCGATGTGTTTTTGCAGATGCGCGAGATCCTGATCCTTGCACGCGGCGTTGACCACCAGGAACAGCTCGTCATTGCCCAGATTGGCGACCATCAGGTCGTCGAGGATGCCACCGCTTTCGTTGGTGAACATCGCATAACGCTGCATGCCCACCGGCAGGTCGATGATGTCCACCGGCACCAGGGTTTCCAGGGCTTTGGCCGCATTCGCACCGGTCAGGCGAATCTGGCCCATGTGCGAGACGTCGAACAACCCGGCTTGCTCACGGGTGTGCTGGTGTTCTTTCATCACGCCGAGCGGGTATTGCACGGGCATGTCGTAGCCGGCGAACGGCACCATGCGCGCGCCGAGTTCGAGGTGCAGTGCGTGCAGCGGGGTTTTCGAGAGTTGTTCGGTGGACATGCATGGCTCCTTTGAATTTGGGTTGCGGGTGAGAGGCAAGATCAAGAGCCCCTCACCCCAGCCCTCTCCCGGAGGGAGAGGGGGCTAGTTACGTTTGGCTGAGTTCGTAATCAGCATTCGATAATGTTGACCGCCAGGCCGCCGCGGGCGGTTTCCTTGTATTTGCTTTTCATGTCGGCGCCGGTCTGGCGCATGGTGCGGATGACTTTGTCGAGGGAGACGAAATGCTGACCGTCGCCACGCATGGCCATGCGCACCGCGTTGATCGCTTTCACCGAGCCCATCGCGTTGCGCTCGATGCAAGGCACCTGCACCAGACCGCCGATCGGGTCGCAGGTCAGGCCGAGGTTGTGTTCCATGCCGATTTCCGCGGCGTTCTCGACTTGTTGCACGCTGCCGCCGAGCACTTCGCACAGAGCGCCGGCCGCCATCGAACAGGCCACGCCGACTTCACCCTGACAACCGACTTCGGCGCCGGAGATCGAAGCGTTTTCCTTGTAAAGAATGCCGATCGCGGCAGCGGTCAGCAGAAAACGCACGACACCGTCGTCATTCGCCCCGGGGATAAAACGCATGTAGTAATGCAGCACCGCCGGAATGATGCCCGCCGCGCCATTGGTGGGCGCAGTAACCACGCGCCCGCCGTTGGCGTTTTCTTCGTTGACCGCCAACGCATAAAGATTGACCCAGTCGAGCACCGACAGCGGATCGCGCAGCGCCGATTCCGGGTTCTTGCACAATTGCCGGTGCAGCGCCGCCGCCCGGCGTTTGACCTTCAAGCCGCCCGGCAAAATGCCTTCGTTACGGCAACCAGCGGCAACGCAGTCCTGCATCACCTGCCAGATTTTCAGCAGGCCGGCACGGGTTTCGGCTTCCGGGCGCCAGGCGCTCTCGTTGGTCAGCATCACCTGGCTGATCGACAGCCCGTAGGTAGCGCAATGACCGAGCAAGTCCTTGGCGCTTTTGAAGGGGAAGGTCAGTGGCGTGGCGTCTTCGACGATGCGATCGGCACCGGCGGCATCTTCATCGACAACAAAACCACCGCCGACCGAGTAGTACTCGCGACTGCGGATCTGAATCCCCGCTGCGTCGAAGGCGCGAAAGATCATGCCGTTGGGGTGATAGGCCAACGGTTTGCGGATCATCGCCAGATGTTCTTTCTCGTTGAACGCGATGTTGTGTTCACCGAGCAGATTCAGTCGGCCATTGCCGCGAATTTCTTGCAGGCGCGCGGCGACGGTTTCGGTGTCGACAGTGTCCGGGTGTTCGCCTTCGAGGCCGAGCAGCACGGCTTTGTCGCTGCCGTGTCCTTTACCGGTAGCACCGAGCGAACCGTACAGCTCGACGCGCACGCTGGCGGTGCTGGTCAACAGGTTTTCGCGGCGCAAGCCCTCGGCGAAGCGCGCAGCCGCGCGCATCGGGCCGACGGTGTGAGAACTGGAAGGACCGATGCCAATCTTGAACAGGTCGAACACGCTTAACGACATAGGGGCTCCTGCGGAGCAGTTGTGAGCTTCAAGCTGCAAGCTGCAAGTAAAAGCGGATCGGGTTTTCCTTGCGGCCTCTATAAGGCCTCAGTGCATGCAGCAAGACACAAGCCGCAAGTTAAAAGCAGATCAGCCCTTACTTGCAGCTTGCAGCTAGAAACTTGCAGCTGCCGCTCTTAAGCGTAGCTTTCGATCGACGGGCAGGCGCAGACCAGGTTGCGATCGCCGAAGACGTTGTCGACACGGCCGACCGGCGGCCAGTATTTGCCTTCGATCAGCGATGCGACCGGGTACACCGCTTGCTCGCGGCTGTACGGGTGGGTCCATTCGCCAACCAGTTCCGCTGCGGTGTGCGGGGCGTTTTTCAGTGGGTTGTCTTCCTTGTCCAGGGTGCCGTTTTCCACTGCGCGGATTTCTTCGCGGATGCGGATCATCGCGTCGCAGAAGCGGTCCAGTTCTTCCTTGGATTCGCTTTCGGTCGGCTCGATCATCAGCGTGCCGGCGACCGGGAACGACATGGTCGGCGCGTGGAAGCCGAAGTCGATCAGGCGTTTGGCGACGTCATCGACGCTGATGCCGCTGCTGTCTTTCAATGGACGCAGATCAAGAATGCACTCGTGCGCCACCAGGCCGTTGCTGCCGGTGTAGAGCACTGGGTAATGCTCTTCGAGGCGACGGGAAATGTAGTTGGCATTGAGGATCGCCAGTTGCGAAGCGCGCTTCAGACCGGCGCCACCCATCATGCGAATGTACATCCAGGTGATCGGCAGAATGCTTGCGCTGCCGAACGGTGCCGCGCAGACCGCGCCTTCCTTGCGTTCCATCTGGCCGTGGCCAGGCAGGAACGGGGTCAGGTGCGATTTGACGCCAATCGGGCCGACGCCCGGGCCGCCACCGCCGTGCGGGATGCAGAAGGTTTTGTGCAGGTTGAGGTGCGAAACGTCGCCGCCGAACTTGCCCGGTGCGCAGAGGCCGACCATGGCGTTCATGTTGGCGCCGTCGATGTACACCTGGCCGCCGTTGTCGTGAATGATCGCGCAGATTTCGCGGATGCCTTCTTCGAACACGCCGTGGGTCGACGGGTAGGTGATCATCAGCGCGGCGAGGTGTTCGCGGTGCTCAATGGCTTTGGCGCGCAGGTCTTCAATGTCGACGTTGCCACGGGCATCGCACGCGGTGACGACCACGCGCATGCCAGCCATTTGCGCGGTGGCCGGGTTGGTGCCGTGGGCCGACGACGGGATCAGGCAGATGTCGCGGCGCTCATCGCCACGGCTCTGGTGGTAGGCGCGGATCGCCAGGAGACCTGCGTATTCACCTTGCGAACCGGCGTTCGGCTGCAGCGAAATCGAGTCGTAACCGGTGGCGGCGCAGAGCATCGCTTCCAGCTCATCGGTCAGTTGCTGGTAACCGGCGCTTTGTGCGGCTGGGGCGAACGGGTGCAGCGCACCGAATTCGGCCCAGGTCACCGGGATCATTTCGCTGGCGGCGTTGAGTTTCATGGTGCACGAGCCCAGCGGGATCATCGTGCGATCCAGCGCCAGGTCCTTGTCCGCCAGTTTGCGCAGGTAGCGCATCAGCTCGGTTTCCGAGTGATAACGGTTGAACACCGGGTGGCTGAGGATCGGCGACTGGCGCACCAGCTCAGCAGGAATGGTGCTCTGCACCGAGGCGGCCAGCGCAGCGAAGTCCGGCAGGGTCTTGCCGTCGGCGAACAGGCCCCACAGGGTTTCGATATCAGCCTGAGTGGTGGTTTCGTCGACCGACAGGCCCAGACGTTCAGCGTCGATCACACGCAGGTTGATCTGCTGAGCGTGCGCCTTGTCGTGCAGCGCGGCGGTGTGCGCGCCGGTGGCAACGGTCAGGGTGTCGAAGAAGTTTGCCTGCTTCACTTGAGCGCCCAGCGCGGTCAGGCCCTTGGCCAGAATCGCGGTCAGGTGATGCACGCGGTTGGCGATCTGGGTCAGGCCTTTCGGGCCGTGGTAGACGGCGTACATGCTGGCGATGTTGGCCAGCAGCACCTGCGCGGTGCAGATGTTCGACGTGGCCTTCTCGCGGCGGATGTGTTGCTCGCGGGTCTGCATCGCCAG
>NZ_RCOD01000061.1:0-9404 GCF_004307505.1 Pseudomonas sp. Sample_11 | reverse complement strand
TTTTTGAATCGAGGGATTCGTAGAGGGAGGTGGGGTCGGATTCGGGCGGGTTGGGTGTTGGTTTGATCATGGTGAAGCTCCTTTGAAGTGGAGCCGCTACAACCTGTCGCTAAACAGGGAGGGTGGCGGCTGTACGCGGGTTAGCGAACCGGTCAAAGGCACCCGGCAGACCCGAAGGTCTCCCGCATACAGCCACCATGACGAAATCGCGAACATACAGATCCGCAACGAAGCCTGGAACGCTGATGCACCTTTGACTTGAGTTCGAGTCGCTAAACCCGATCGCTGATTCGTCAGCGACCGGACCACGATAGAACTCGACCTCAAAGCGCACAAGCCGGCGGATTCTGGCTTGGCTGTAGGCAATGGCGCAAGGATTTGTAGCCTTGAGACCGTGTCGGCAGGTGTCTTTTAAACTCGTCGTTTAAAAACAAAGTTCGCAGCCTTCGGCAGCTCCTACAGGAGATGTAAATCCATGTAGGAGCTGCCGAAGGCTGCGATCTTTTTTGCTTGGGCAAAAGTTGGAAAGCTTCTTGCAATAGCCGCCCTGCGCCCGCTCTGGGCGTCAAAAGTTTGCTTTAAAGGAACGGGGAAAACCGGTGGATCGCACTCAGTTATTCAATACAGCACGCACCAACGTTGCCGACCTCAGTCGAGGCAATCTGGGCGTGCCGTTGTTGCTGCTGGTCATGCTGGCGATGATGATGTTGCCGGTACCGCCGTTCCTGCTCGACGTCTTCTTTACCTTCAACATCGCTCTGTCGATCGTCGTCCTGCTGGTCTGCGTGTATGCGCTGCGGCCGCTGGATTTCGCGGTGTTCCCGACCATTCTGCTGGTGGCGACGCTGCTGCGGCTGGCCTTGAACGTGGCCTCGACGCGGGTGGTGATGCTCCACGGTCAGGACGGCCACGCCGCTGCCGGTAAGGTGATTCAGGCCTTCGGTGAGGTGGTGATCGGCGGTAACTACGTGGTCGGTATCGTGGTCTTCGCGATTCTGATGATCATCAACTTCGTCGTGGTGACCAAGGGTGCCGGGCGGATTTCCGAGGTGAGCGCGCGTTTCACCCTCGATGCGATGCCCGGCAAACAAATGGCGATCGACGCCGACCTCAACGCCGGCCTGATCGACCAGAACCAGGCCAAGTCGCGCCGTCAGGAAGTCGCCCAAGAGGCGGAGTTCTACGGTTCGATGGACGGTGCCAGCAAGTTCGTCCGTGGTGACGCGATCGCCGGCCTGCTGATTCTGTTCATCAACCTCATTGGCGGCATGGCGGTTGGTATCTTCCAGCACGGCATGAGCTTCGGCGATGCGGGCAAGGTTTACGCCTTGCTGACCATCGGTGACGGTTTAGTGGCGCAATTGCCATCACTGTTGTTATCTACAGCAGCGGCGATCATGGTAACCCGTGCTTCCGGCTCGGAAGACATGGGCAAGCAGATCAACCGCCAGATGTTCGCCTCGCCGAAAGCGCTGGCCGTGGCCGCTGGTTTGATGGCGGTGATGGGCCTGGTGCCCGGCATGCCGCACTTCTCCTTCCTGAGCATGGCGGCGCTGGCTGCGGGCGGCGCGTACCTGTTCTGGAAAAAGCAGAACGTCGCCAAGGTCGTGGCGCTGGAAGAGGTCAAGCGTCAGCAGGAACTGCTGCCGTCGCCGGCACGCGCCATGGAAACCAAAGAGCTGGGCTGGGACGACGTGACGCCGATCGACATGATCGGCCTGGAAGTCGGCTACCGCCTGATTCCGCTGGTGGACCGCAATCAGGGTGGGCAATTGCTCGCGCGGATCAAGGGCGTGCGCAAGAAGCTCTCGCAGGATCTGGGCTTCCTGATGCCGACCGTGCACATCCGCGACAACCTCGATCTGGCGCCGAGCGCGTATCGGCTGACGCTGATGGGCGTGATCCTCGCCGAGGCCGAGATCTACCCGGATCGCGAGCTGGCGATCAATCCGGGTCAGGTGTACGGCTCGCTCAACGGGATCAACGCCAAAGATCCGGCTTTTGGCCTCGAGGCGGTCTGGATCGAAATCAGCCAGCGCGCCCAGGCGCAATCGCTCGGCTACACCGTGGTCGATGCGAGCACCGTGGTCGCCACGCACTTGAACCAGATTCTGTACAAGCACTCCAGTGAGCTGATCGGCCACGAGGAAGTGCAGCAACTCATGCAATTGCTGGCCAAGAGCTCGCCGAAACTGGCGGAAGAGCTGGTGCCGGGCGTGGTTTCGCTGTCGCAGTTGCTCAAAGTTCTGCAAGCGCTGCTCGCTGAGCACGTGCCGGTGCGCGACATTCGCAGCATTGCCGAGGCGATCGCGAACAACGCTGCCAAGAGTCAAGATACCGCCGCGCTGGTCGCCGCTGTGCGGGTCGGCGTATCCCGTGCAATCGTCCAAAGCATTGTAGGCACTGAGTCCGAGCTGCCTGTAATCACATTGGAACCAAGGTTGGAACAGATATTGCTCAATAGTCTGCAGAAGGCAGGACAAGGCTCGGAAGAGGGCGTTCTGCTGGAGCCGAGCATGGCCGAGAAGCTGCAGCGTTCGTTGATCGAAGCGGCCCAGCGTCAGGAAATGCAAGGCCAACCGGTGATCCTGCTGGTAGCAGGCCCGATTCGCGCGATGCTCTCGCGCTTCGGCCGCCTCGCAGTGCCAGGGCTGCATGTACTGGCCTACCAGGAAGTACCGGACAACAAGCAAGTGACCATCGTTGCGACAGTAGGGCCCAACGGCTGAGGTAGTGGTTTATGCAAGTTAAGCGTTTTTTCGCCGCCGATATGCGTCAGGCCATGAAGCTGGTTCGCGATGAGCTGGGCGCTGATGCCGCCATCATCGGTAACCGCCGCATTGCCGGCGGCGTCGAGTTGACGGCGGCTCTGGATTACAAACTGTCGGCGCTGGCGCCACGGGTTCCGAACATGGAACTCGAAGACGAGCTGCGCAAGACCCAGTCGCGCATCGTCACCGCCCAGGCCGAGCTGAGCCTGCGTGGCGAAGCCGACGGCAATACCAATCAGCAGTTGTTCGCCGGGCTGCCGCTGACCGCAGGCCTGCCGCTGACTGCTGCCGAACCGCTGAGCGAGCCGACCTACGCCGCACCGACGCGTCCGGCCGCAGCGCCTGCGCAGGCCTCGGCGGGCGTCGATCCGCGTGCGCTGGATTCGATGCGTTTTGAATTGAACAGCCTGCGCGAGCTGATGGAAGTGCAGCTCGGCACCCTGGCCTGGAATCAGCTGCAAGGCAGCCGCCCGGCCCAGGCCAATCTGTATCGCCGTCTGCAGCGCATCGGCCTGTCCGGCCCGCTGTCGCGCGATCTGCTGGCGATGATCACCGATATCGAAGAACCCCGTCAGGCCTGGCGCATGCTGCTGGCCCACCTGGCGCGGATGATTGCCGTACCGGAAGTAGAGCCGCTGGAAGAGGGCGGTGTGATTGCCATGGTCGGCCCCGCCGGCATGGGCAAGACCACCACGCTGGCCAAGCTCGCCGCGCGTTACGTGCTCAAGTACGGCGCGCAGAACGTCGCGCTGGTGAGCATGGACAGCTTCCGCATCGGCGCGCAGGAACAACTGAAAACCCTCGGGCGCATCCTCAACGTGCCGGTGACGCACGTCGATCCGGGTCAGTCGCTGGTGCAGGCATTGGATCCACTGCTACGCAAACGCGTGGTTTTGATCGATACTGCCGGCCTGCAAGCCAGTGATCCGGCGTTGCGCATGCAGCTTGAGAGCCTGGCCGGGCGTGGCATTCGCTCAAAAAATTATCTGGTCCTGGCAACCACCAGCCAGAAACAGGTTCTAACCGCCGCTTATCACAGTTACAAGCGTTGCGGGCTGGCCGGCTGCATCCTGACTAAACTGGATGAAACGGCCAGTCTCGGCGAAGTGTTGAGCCTGGCGATCAGTCATGAATTGCCGGTCGCGTACCTGACCGATGGCCCACGGATTCCGGATGATTTGCATCTGCCGCGTCGTCATCAACTGGTCAGCCGCGCCGTCAGCGTGCAAATGCAGGAAGAACCCAGCGAAGAAGCCATGGCTGACATGTTCGCTGATATCTATCACAGCCCGACCAAGCAGGTTGGCTGAGGTAATCATGAACAGTTTTTGTACCTACATCGATGGTCTGCCACGCATTGTTCCGATCAGGAACGCGCAGCCAGTAATGTGGCCTCCGTCTATGCAAGACAAGGTAAAGAAATAACATGGGCAGCATGCATCCCGTACAGGTGATCGCGGTGACCGGCGGCAAAGGTGGCGTCGGCAAGACTAACGTGTCAGTGAACTTGTCGCTGGCGCTGGCAGAGCTTGGCCGTCGGGTCATGCTGCTGGACGCCGACCTGGGCCTGGCGAACGTCGACGTTCTGCTGGGGCTGACACCCAAGCGCACACTGGCCGACGTCATCGAAGGCCGTTGCGAACTGCGCGACGTGCTGTTGCAGGGCCCGGGCGGGATTCGCATCGTGCCGGCGGCCTCCGGCACGCAGAGCATGGTGCACCTGAGCCCGGCGCAACACGCCGGCCTGATCCAGGCGTTCAGCGACATCGGCGACAATCTCGACGTGCTGGTGATCGACACCGCTGCGGGTATTGGTGACTCGGTAGTCAGTTTCGTTCGTGCCGCCCAGGAAGTGTTGCTGGTGGTCTGCGACGAGCCGACTTCGATCACCGACGCTTACGCGCTGATCAAGTTGCTCAACCGCGACTACGGCATGAACCGCTTCCGCGTGCTCGCCAACATGGCGCAGAGCCCGCAGGAAGGGCGCAACCTGTTCGCCAAGTTGACCAAGGTCACGGATCGCTTCCTCGACGTCGCCCTACAATACGTCGGCGCCGTGCCGTACGACGAAAGCGTGCGCAAGGCAGTGCAGAAGCAGCGCGCCGTCTACGAAGCCTTTCCCCGTTCCAAGTGCGCGCTGGCCTTCAAGGCCATCGCCCAGAAGGTCGACACCTGGCCGCTGCCGGCCAACCCGCGCGGGCATCTGGAATTTTTCGTCGAGCGTCTCGTGCAGCAAACCGCAGGGCCTGTGATATGACCGCCAGTGGCATGAATCTTTACAAAAAGTCGGCGCGTGACGCGCAATACGAATTGATCGAGCGCTACGCGCCACTGGTCAAGCGCATTGCCTATCACTTGCTGGCGCGCCTGCCGGCCAGCGTGCAGGTCGAAGACCTGATCCAGGCCGGGATGATCGGTTTGCTCGAAGTCTCGACCAAATACGACGCCAGCAAAGGCGCCAGTTTCGAAACGTACGCGGGCATTCGAATCCGCGGCGCGATGCTCGATGAAGTGCGCAAAGGGGATTGGGCGCCACGCTCGGTTCACCGTAATACCAGGATGGTCAGCGACGCGATTCGCTCGATTGAAGCTAAAACCGGCCGTGACGCTAAAGATCACGAGGTTGCGGCCGAACTCCAATTGAGTCTCGACGATTACTACGGGATTCTGAATGACACCTTGGGCAGTCGCCTGTTCAGTTTCGACGACCTGTTGCAGGACGGCGAACACGAAGGGCTGCACGAGGATGGCGCGAGTGCTCATATGGAGCCGTCACGCGATCTGGAAGATGAACGCTTCCAGGCGGCGCTGGCGGACGCGATTGCCAATTTGCCGGAGCGTGAGCGACTGGTGTTGGCGCTGTACTACGACGAAGAGCTGAACCTCAAGGAAATCGGTGAAGTCCTTGGCGTCAGTGAATCGCGGGTCAGCCAGTTACACAGCCAGTGCGCGGCCCGTCTGCGGGGGCGTTTGGGGGAGTGGCGAGCGCGCTGAAGGCAGTGTGGGGACACTGCGAAACGAGGCTGGTGCGGTGATGAACGGCGCCGGTCTCGATCCGTTGTGCTCCAGACAAACTTTAAGTGCTGCGCCGATTGATTGAAGTGGCGCGTCCAGGTGCTGGGCGCGTTTAAGACTGCTTGGAGGTCGAATTGAACAAAGACATGAAAATCCTCATCGTTGATGACTTCTCAACGATGCGGCGGATCATCAAGAACCTGCTGCGCGATCTTGGGTTCACCAACACCGTCGAGGCCGACGATGGCACCACTGCCATTCCGGTGCTCAACAGCGGCAGCATCGACTTTCTGGTAACGGACTGGAACATGCCGGGCATGACCGGTATCGACCTGCTGCGTCACGTGCGCGCCGATGAAAAACTCAAGCACCTCCCGGTGTTGATGGTGACTGCTGAAGCCAAGCGCGAGCAGATCATCGAGGCCGCCCAGGCCGGTGTGAACGGTTACGTGGTCAAACCTTTCACGGCTCAAGCGTTGAAAGACAAAATCGAGAAGATTTTCGAACGCATCGGCTGATGAATGCGCGGGGGAGCTATGGAGCATAACGAATCATCACAGGGCGATTTCGAATCGACCCTGAAAAAACACGCGGTCGAACTGGTCGAGAGCCTTGAAAAAGGCAAGTTCGGCGACGCGGTGCAACTGATCCATGAGCTCAATCAGACCCGTGACCGCGGCCTGTATCAGGAAGTGGGCAAGCTCACACGTGAACTGCACAGTGCGATCGTCAATTTCCAGATCGATCCGCACATGCCGCAGGCCGAGGAAGTGTCGCAAATCACCGACGCCACCGAACGCCTGGGCTATGTGGTCAAGCTGACGGAAGCCGCGGCCAACCGCACCATGGATCTGGTGGAAAGCGCCACACCGGTGGTCAACAGTCTGGCTGATGAAGCGCAGACGTTGAGCGCCGATTGGGGCCGCTTCATGCGTCGCGAGGTCGGGGCTGAAGAGTTCCGTGAACTGGCGCGCCGGGTCGACGGTTTTCTGTCACGCAGCAGCACGGACAACCGTGCGGTGTCGAGCAACCTCAACGACATCCTGCTGGCTCAGGATTACCAGGACCTCACAGGTCAAGTGATCAAGCGTGTGACCCAACTGGTCACCGAAGTCGAAAGCAATCTGCTCAAACTCGTGCTCATGGCCAGTCAGGTCGACCGCTTTGCGGGCATCGAACATGACCGCGCCGCAATGCTTGCTGAAAAAGATCCACAAAAACATCTCTCGCAGGGTGAAGGTCCGCAGATTCATGCCGATAAACGAGAAGACGTTGTGTCCGGTCAGGACGATGTGGACGATTTGTTATCCAGCCTTGGATTCTAGAGTTTCGGAATTCGGGTTTTTTGGGTTTTTAGACCTGTAGGAGCACCCCATTAATGAGCTTCGGCGCCGATGAAGAGATCCTTCAGGATTTCCTGGTTGAGGCCGGCGAGATTCTTGAGCAACTGTCCGAACAACTGGTCGAGCTGGAAAGCCGTCCGGATGATGCAGATCTGCTCAATGCAATTTTTCGCGGTTTCCACACTGTAAAAGGGGGCGCCGGCTTCCTTCAGCTCAATGAGCTGGTGGAGTGCTGTCACATCGCCGAAAACGTGTTCGACATCCTGCGCAAGGGTGAGCGTCGCGTTGATGCAGAACTGATGGACGTGGTGCTCGAAGCACTGGACGCGGTGAACAGCATGTTCAGCGAAGTCCGTGAACGTGCACCGATCACCGCTGCGACGCCGGAGCTGCTGGCCGCGCTGGCGCGCCTGGCCGAACCGCAATCGGCGGATGAAGCCCCGGCTTCGCCGGTTGCCGAGATGATCGAAGAACTGGTCGTTGAAAGCGACTCCTCGGACGACATCACCGATAACGAATTCGAACAACTGCTGGACTCTCTGAATGCCGTCAAGGCCCAGGCTGAGGCTCCGGCCGCTGCTGTGGCGCCCGCGCCGGTTGCCGACACGGCAGCCAGCGATGAAATCACCGACGCCGAATTTGAATCGCTGCTCGATCAACTGCACGGCAAAGGCCAGTTTGCTGTCGATGCGGTCGCTCCAGCGGCACCAGCAGCGCCGGCCGCACCTGCTGCGGGCGACAGCTCGGACATCACCGACGACGAATTCGAAGCCTTGCTCGATCAGTTGCACGGCAAGGGCAACTTCGCCGTTGACGCGCTGGAATCGGCCATCGCTTCGGCGCCGGCAGCACCTGCTGCACCGGCAGCCGCTGCGGCCGGCAGTGACCTGATCAGCGATCACGAATTCGAATCGCTGCTCGACGAATTGCACGGCAAAGGCAAGTTTGACGCCAGCGCTGCGACTGCCGGCTCTGCGTCGAGCGTCGCCACGCCAGCGGCGAAAGCTCCGGCGGCCGCTGCTGCGCCGAAACCTGCCGCCAAGCCTGAACCGAAAGCCGAGGCGCCGAAACCGGCCGCCGCTGCTGCACCGGCTGCGGCCCGTGCGCCAGCCGCTGCTCCGGCGGAAAAACCGGCCAGCGAAGCGGAAACCACCGTGCGCGTCGATACCGCGCGGCTCGACGAGATCATGAACATGGTCGGCGAGCTGGTGCTGGTGCGTAACCGTCTGGTGCGCCTGGGCCTCAACAGCGGCGACGAAGCCATGTCCAAGGCCGTGTCGAACCTCGACGTGGTCACCGCTGACCTGCAGACCGCCGTGATGAAAACGCGGATGCAGCCGATCAAGAAGGTCTTCGGGCGCTTCCCGCGTCTGGTTCGCGACCTCGCACGTCAGCTGAAGAAAGAGATCAACCTGGAACTGGTGGGTGAAGAAACCGACCTCGACAAAAACCTTGTCGAGGCCCTGGCCGACCCGCTGGTCCACTTGGTGCGCAACGCCGTTGACCATGGCATCGAATCGCCGGAAGAACGCGAAGCATCGGGCAAGGCCCGTGGCGGTCGCGTGGTGCTGGCGGCCGAGCAGGAAGGCGACCACATCCTGCTGTCGATCTCCGACGACGGCAAAGGCATGGACCCGAACGTCCTGCGTTCGATCGCGGTAAAACGCGGTGTGATGGACAAGGACGCGGCCGATCGCCTGAGCGATACCGAGTGCTACAACCTGATTTTCGCCCCGGGTTTCTCGACCAAGACCGAGATCTCCGACGTGTCCGGCCGTGGTGTCGGCATGGACGTGGTGAAGACCAAGATTTCCCAGCTCAACGGTTCGATCAACATCTACTCGACCAAGGGCCAGGGCTCGAAGATCGTCATCAAGGTGCCGCTGACGCTGGCGATCATGCCGACGCTGATGGTCATGCTCGGCAATCAGGCGTTCGCTTTCCCGCTGGTCAACGTCAACGAAATCTTCCACCTCGACCTGTCGACCACCAACGTCGTCGACGGTCAGGAAGTGGTGATCGTGCGCGACAAGGCGCTGCCATTGTTCTACCTCAAGCGCTGGCTGGTCAGCTCCGCCGCTCACGAAGAGCAGCGCGAAGGCCATGTGGTGATTCTTTCGGTGGGCACTCAGCGGATCGGCTTCGTCGTCGATCAACTGGTCGGCCAGGAAGAAGTGGTCATCAAGCCATTGGGCAAAATGCTCCAGGGAACACCGGGCATGTCCGGCGCCACCATCACCGGTGACGGCCGCATTGCGCTGATTCTCGATGTTCC
>NZ_RCOD01000100.1:0-9819 GCF_004307505.1 Pseudomonas sp. Sample_11 | reverse complement strand
CCGATCATCAAATACTCGGTGGAGTGGTGGAACACCCTGCACCAGGGCGCGACGTTCACCCTCACGGAAAAACCGGCGATGCCAGCGGAAATGTGGCTGCCGCTGCTGCTGACGGTGCTGGGTTTCTACTGCTTCTTCGGCGCCGTGCTGTTGCTGCGCATGCGTCTGGAAGTACTCAAGCGCGAAGCCCGCGCCAGTTGGGTGAAGACCGAAGTGCAGCAGAGTCTGGAGGCGGCGCGATGAGTTTTGCTTCATTCGGCGATTTTCTCGCCATGGGCCATCACGGCCTGTATGTCTGGTCGGCCTACGGCATCTGCCTGGCGGTGCTGGCCCTCAACGTGGTGGCGCCGATTGCGGCGCGCAAGCGTTATCTGCAACAAGAGGCGCGTCGTCTGCGCCGGGAGAACGGCAAGTGAATGCGCTGCGCAAAAAACGTCTGATCATCATTCTGGCGATTCTGGTAGGAGTGGGCGCTGCTGTCGGCCTGGCCCTGAGCGCGTTGCAGGAAAACATCAATCTGTTTTACACACCGACGCAGATCGCCAACGGCGAAGCACCGCAGGACACGCGCATCCGCGCCGGCGGCATGGTCGAGGCCGGTTCGCTGCAACGCTCCAAGGATTCGCTGGACGTCAAATTCGTCGTTACCGATTTCAACAAATCCGTAACCATCGCCTATCGCGGCATCCTCCCGGATCTGTTCCGCGAAGGGCAGGGCATCGTCGCCCTCGGCAAGCTCAACGCCGATGGCGTGGTAGTGGCTGATGAAGTGCTGGCCAAGCACGACGAGAAGTACATGCCGCCGGAAGTGACCAAAGCGCTCAAGGACAGCGGTCAATCCGCGCCGACGCCTGTGAAGGAGGGTTGATCGATGGCCGCCGCACTGTTTATTCCCGAGCTGGGCCATCTGGCGATGATCCTCGCGCTGTGTTTTGCACTCGTCCAAGCGCTGGTGCCGATGCTCGGCGCGTGGCGCGGCGACCGCTTGTGGATGAGCCTGGCGCAACCGGCGGCGTGGGGCCAGTTTGCCTTTCTGCTGTTTGCCTTTGGCTGCCTGACCTATGCGTTCATGACCGACGATTTCTCGGTCGGCTACGTGGCGATGAACTCCAACAGCGCGCTGCCGTGGTACTACAAATTCAGCGCGGTGTGGGGCGCCCACGAAGGTTCCCTGCTGCTGTGGGCGTTGATCCTCGGCGGCTGGACTTTCGCTGTGTCGGTGTTCTCCCGGCAGTTGCCGCAAGTCATGCTCGCCCGCGTCCTGGCGGTGATGGGTATGATCAGCACCGGTTTCCTGCTGTTTCTGATTCTTACCTCGAACCCATTTTCGCGGATCCTGCCGCAGATTCCCGCCGACGGTCGCGACCTCAACCCGTTGCTGCAGGACATTGGCCTGATCGTGCATCCGCCGATGCTGTACATGGGCTACGTCGGTTTCTCGGTAGCGTTCGCGTTCGCTATCGCCGCGCTGCTCGGCGGGCGTCTCGATGCGGCGTGGGCGCGCTGGTCGCGGCCATGGACCATCGTCGCCTGGGCGTTTCTCGGTATCGGCATCACCCTCGGTTCCTGGTGGGCGTATTACGAACTCGGCTGGGGCGGCTGGTGGTTCTGGGACCCGGTGGAAAACGCCTCGTTCATGCCGTGGCTGGTCGGCACCGCGTTGATTCACTCGCTGGCGGTCACCGAGAAACGTGGGGTGTTCAAGAGCTGGACGGTGTTGCTGGCAATCGCCGCGTTCTCGTTGAGCCTGCTCGGCACCTTCCTCGTACGCTCGGGCGTGCTGACTTCGGTGCATGCCTTCGCTTCGGATCCCGAGCGCGGTGTGTTCATCCTGATTTTCCTGCTGTTCGTGGTCGGCGGTTCGCTGACGCTGTTTGCGCTGCGTGCGCCGGTGGTGAAAAGTCAGGTTGGCTTCAATCTGTGGTCGCGTGAGACTTTGCTGCTGGGCAACAACCTGGTGCTGGTCGTGGCTGCATCGATGATCCTGCTTGGCACGTTGTATCCGCTGATTCTTGATGCCATCAGCGGCGCCAAGCTGTCGGTCGGCCCGCCGTACTTCAATGCGCTGTTCATCCCGTTGATGGCGTTGCTGATGCTGGTCATGGCGATCGGCGTGATCGTGCGCTGGAAGGACACGCCAGTGAAATGGCTGGCGAGCATGCTCACTCCGGTGCTGCTCGGCAGCGTCGCATTGGCCGTGGTCGCCGGCGTGGCGTACGGCGATTTCAACTGGGCAGTGATCGCGACGTTCCTGCTGGCGGCGTGGGTGTTGCTCGCCGGCGTGCGCGATCTGTTCGACAAGACCCGGCACAAAGGCCTGATCAAAGGTTTGCCGACGCTGACCCGCAGTTATTGGGGCATGCAGATCGCCCACCTCGGCATCGCCGTGTGCGCGCTGGGCGTAGTGTTGTCGAGCCAGAACAGTGCCGAGCGCGACCTGCGTCTGGCGCCGGGCGAGTCGATGGATCTGGCCGGTTATCAATTCGTCTTCGAAGGCGCCAAGCATTTCGAAGGGCCGAATTTCACCTCGGACAAAGGCACCATCCGCGTCATTCGTGACGGCAAGGAAATCAGCGTGCTGCACCCGGAAAAACGTCTGTACACCGTGCAGAACTCGGTGATGACCGAAGCCGGCATCGATGCCGGTTTCACCCGCGATCTCTACGTCGCCCTCGGCGAGCCGCTGGATAACGGCGCCTGGGCCGTGCGCGTACACGTCAAACCGTTCGTGCGCTGGATCTGGTTCGGCGGCTTGCTCACCGGATTGGGTGGTTTGCTGGCGGCGCTGGATCGGCGTTATCGGGTCAAGGTGAAAAGCAAAGTGCGCGAGGCACTGGGCATGACGGGAGCGGCGGCATGAGGCGTTGGTTGATGTTGTTGCCGCTGGCGATTTTTCTGCTGGTGGCGGTGTTTCTTTATCGTGGGCTGTATCTGGATCCGGCGGAGCTGCCGTCGGCGATGATCGACAAGCCGTTCCCGGAGTTTTCCCTGCCGAGTGTGCAGGGTGACAAGACGCTGACCAAGGCCGACATTCTCGGCAAACCGGCGCTGGTCAATGTCTGGGGCACCTGGTGCATCTCCTGCCGCGTCGAGCACCCGGTGCTGAACAAACTCGCCGAGCGCGGCGTGGTGATCTACGGCATCAACTACAAGGACACCAATGCCGACGCCTTGAAGTGGCTGGCCGAGTTTCACAATCCGTATGCGCTGGATATTCGTGACGACGAGGGTTCGCTGGGCTTGAATCTTGGTGTCTACGGCGCGCCGGAAACCTTCTTCATCGACGCCAAAGGCATCATCCGCGACAAGTTCGTCGGGGTGATCGACGAGCAGGTCTGGCGCGAAAAACTCGCGGCCAAGTATCAGGCGCTGGTCGATGAGGCCAAGCCATGAAGCGTTTTCTCGCAGCAGTGGTGTTGGGCTTGAGCCTGGCCGGTGTCGCCCACGCGGCCATCGACACCTACGAATTTGCCAAAGAGGGCGACCGCGAGCGTTTCCGCGAACTGACCAAGGAACTGCGCTGCCCCAAATGCCAGAACCAGGACATTGCCGACTCCAACGCGCCGATCGCCGCCGACCTGCGCAAGGAGATTTTCCGCATGCTCGGCGAGGGCAAGGACAATCAGCAGATCATCGACTTCATGGTCGATCGCTACGGTGATTTCGTCCGCTACAAACCGGCGCTCAATGCCAAGACCGCGCTGCTGTGGTTCGGCCCGGCCGGGCTGCTGCTCGGTGGTTTCGTGGTGATCGCGCTGATCGTGCGCAGGCGTCGCGGGCAGCGTGCCGAAACGCCGTCATCGCTGTCTGCCGAAGAACGTCAGCGTCTCGACCAACTGTTGGATAAAAACCAAGAATGATTGATTTCTGGCTCGCCGCAGGGCTGTTGCTTCTGGTCGCCCTGAGTTTTCTGCTGATCCCGGTACTGCGCGAACGCCGCGCCCAGCGGGAAGAAGATCGCACCGCGTTGAACGTCGCGCTGTACCAGGAACGGGTGGCCGAGCTGC
Source organism: Pseudomonas sp. Sample_11 (assembly GCF_004307505.1). Lineage (NCBI taxonomy): Bacteria > Pseudomonadati > Pseudomonadota > Gammaproteobacteria > Pseudomonadales > Pseudomonadaceae > Pseudomonas > Pseudomonas sp. Sample_11. The sequence continues at coordinate 5,812 of NZ_RCOD01000100.1, read as the reverse complement.
AAGCGCAGCAGGCCGAGGGCGTGCTCGACGCCGCGCAACTGGACAGCGGTCGCGCGGAAGCTGCGCGTGAACTGCTCGCCGACACCGAAGGCGCCGTCGCGCCGCGTGTCTCGCGTCTGGGTAAACCGTTGCCGCTGCTGGCCGCCGTGCTGGTACCGGTGCTGGGCCTCGGTCTGTACCTGCATTTCGGCGCCGCCGACAAGGTCGAACTGACCCGCGAATTCGCTCAGGCACCGCAGTCGATGGAAGAGATGACCCAGCGTCTGGAACGTGCGGTCGCCGCACAACCGGATTCCGCTGAAGGTCTGTATTTCCTCGGCCGTACCTACATGGCTCAGGACCGCCCGGCAGACGCGGCGAAGATGTTCGAACGCGCCGCCAACCTCGCCGGTCGCCAGCCGGAACTGCTCGGCCAGTGGGCGCAGGCGCAGTATTTTGCTGACGGTAAAAAGTGGTCGGAGCAGATTCAGAAATTGACCGACGAAGCGCTGAAGGCAGATCCGAAGGAAGTTACCAGCCTCGGCCTGCTCGGCATCGCTGCGTTCGAAGGCGAGCGTTATCAGGAGGCCATCGACTACTGGAATCGCCTGCTCGCGCAACTGCCGCCGGATGACAACTCTCGCGCTGCGCTGCAAGGCGGCATTGAGCGTGCCGCCGAACGCCTGACAGCCAGCGGCGGCAAAGTTGCCCCGGCAGCGGCGCCGAAAGCTGCGTTACTGAAAGTCAGCGTGGATCTGGCCAGCGAACTCAAAGGCAAGGTGCAACCGGGCGACAGCGTGTTCATCTTCGCCCGCGCCACTTCAGGCCCACCGGCGCCGCTGGCGGCCAAACGCCTGACCGTGGCTGACCTGCCGGTGACCGTCGAACTGGGCGATGCCGACGCAATGATGCCGCAGTTGAAACTGTCCAACTTCCCTGAAGTCCAACTGGTTGCGCGCATCTCACGGGCCGGTCAACCGACCTCCGGTGAGTGGATCGGTCGCAGCGGCCCACTGGCCAGCAGCACCACCGCGCCACAAAAACTGACTATCGACAGCCCGGACAAGTAACCGGACCCAACAGGAAAGCACTGCCATGCACACCATCGCCCGCATCACAGTCCTCACACTGGCCCTGGGCTTGAGTGCATGTGCGGTACAACGCCCGGAACCGACCACCAGCCTGCCGCCGATCCCGCCGTCCCAGCCAAGCCCAACCCCGTCGACCTCGCCAAGCCCCGGCAAGAGCATCCCGGCCAAACCCGCCAAGCCCGTGCCCCGCACCTCGGCCAGCTTCGCCCCGCCACCGGGCGGCAACAGCCACTGGGACCAGAAGCTCGGCGTCTACGTGCTCGACGACCAGACCAACACCTTCTACCGCCAGCGCACCTACTACCGCTGGAACAACGGCTGGAGCCGCTCGGTCAGCCCCAACGGCCCGTGGGAAGACACCAACATCCACGGCGTCCCGCCGGGGTTGGGCAAGAAGTTCGGGCAGTAAGAGAAACGGCGATCCTGGGATCGCCGTTTTTTTTGCGTCTGATTCTCAGAGAATCGCACGATACTTACCCAACGCCTTTACCGATTCGACCAAGCCTTGCCGTTGGAGAAAGCCAAGATATTTGTCCACCTCCACAGTGGGCGTTTTCAATTGCCGTCGCTGGCTTTGAGCCGCAGCGACGACGGCAGCCGAATCAAGATGAAAAAGGTTTTCCACAAACTCATCCGGGTGCTGAGCTTCGATGCCATATGGCGCGAGGTGACAGGAGGGGAAATCTTTCAGGTTGAACGTCACTATTACATCGGCACCGCATCGGATAGCGGCCGCCAGAACATGGCGGTCGTTCTCATCAGGCAGCGTCAGGCCTGACACCAAGTCTTCATAGCCATCGATACACGCATCTGGAATGGCCAGGTCCATCAATTGCGATGTGCGATCGAGTAGTTCGAGGCTCAGGTCGGACCTGTTCTTCAATAAGTTACGCTTCCATTCGTGGTGTATTTCCTGAGTCCAGCGAGCCCGATACAGCCCGGACAAAGCGAGCCACATCAGAAAATCTCTTAAAGGGGCCGGATATAAAACGCATGCATCGTATACAGCAGTGAAAGAGGAATGCCTCACTCGTATCCTGTCCTTAGCGCCTGTGCCTGCTCCGCGAGAAGCGTCATTGCCTGCTCGCTGGCGGTGTCTCGCCGGGTTTTATATTCCATTAGATCGGCAAAACGCACACGTCGGTGCTTGCCTGTTTTGTGGTAGGAAATCTCACCGCTCTCCAGCAGTTTGATCATGTGCGGACGTGAGACGTTGAGCAGATCGGCAGCTTCCTGCGTGGTCAGCTCCGCGTGGATCGGTACCACCTTCACAGCGTTGCCCTGCGCCAGCGCCGCGAGGATATCGCTCAGCAAGCGCAACGCCGATGTTGGCAGCTCGACGCTGTGGGCTTCGTTCTGTTCATCAAAAATCTGGATTCGCTGAGTTTCAAAACCGCTTGCGAGAAATGCGGTCAGGGCGCGCTGGCCTTCAATCGCGGCTTTGACCTCACGTTCGACGGGCAGATTGATGGCGGATGAAGTAGCGGTGGTCATAAGACAGTTCCAGCATTGTAAGGAAGATCCGCGGACGTTATTCGAATCAAACGAAATTCGCAATAAACGAAACTGGTGCAGGAATACTTTGTAAAACAATCAACCATCACCCCGTCCCATTCTGTGCTTGAGTAAAGATAACTCTAGAGTTACTTTTAATGGGCCAGGCCAAAGAGGCGGTTGGGGCAGAGCAGGCTATTGATGAAGGAGCTGGAGGAGGCGGGCTGGTCGCTGGATCGGGTTGCGGGCAGTCATTACATCTTCACTCATCGTTACAACCCGAACACGATTGCCGTCCCGCATCCGAAAAAGGATTTACCGCTGGGGACAGTCAAAAGCATTCGGCGGCGCGCGGGGTTATTCAGCCCGCCAACCCGTCATGAAGGAGATCCGTAATGCAATATCCCATCTGCATCGAGTGGGGTGACGAGAACACTGCCATCGGCATTCAGATCCCCGATATCCCCGGCGCAGTCACGGTCGGGGACAGCTTTGAGGAGGCTTACAACGCGGCCGTGGAAGTGGCTCACCTCATGCTGCAGGAGATCGCGGCGGCCGGTCAGGCGATTCCGATGCCGACCTCGGCAGCGGCGCATCGCAATCATCCGGATTTTGCCGAGATGGGCTGGGGCATGCTGGAGCTGGATATCTCGCCATACCTGGGCAAGACCGAAAAGGTCAACGTTACGCTGCCCGGCTATGTCATTCAGCGTATTGATCGCTATGTACGCGAGCATAACGTCAAAAGCCGCTCCTCGTTTCTGGCGGATGCGGCGATGGAGAAACTGGTTCGGTATTGAGGGCTGCGCAATTGTGGGAGCGAGCCTGCTCGCGAAAGCGGTGTGTCAGTCGGTGCAAACATGATCTGAACTGACGCCTTCGCGAGCAGGCTCGCTCCCACACTGGTTTTGTGCATTGCAGTGATTCGAAGGTCACCCAAAACCTGTGGGAGCGAGCCTGCTCGCGAAGCTTTTGAAGCCTTAAGCCGTGGCCAATGAAGCGCGTCGTGAAGTGCTCAAAAACCGCAGCAACGCCAGCAGCGGAAAGACGCTGCCGACAATCACGATCCACAACCAGCCGCCATGCTCGTACACCGCGCTGGCCACCGAGGAGCCGAAGGCGCCGCCGATGAAGATGCTGGTCATGTACAGCGCGTTCAAGCGGCCACGACTTTTCGCGTCCAGCGAGTACACCGCGCGTTGGCCCAGGACCATGTTCATCTGCACGCAGAAGTCCAGCACCACGCCGGTCACGGCCAGGCCGATGACGCTGTAGGCCGGGTGAATGAAGGCGGGGAGAAAGCTCAGGCTGGCGAAGAGCATGGCCAGCAGCGAGGCGATGCGTGTGTGACCGGCATCGGCGAGGCGGCCGCTGATTGGCGCGGCGATGGCACCGATGGCGCCCACCAGAGCGAAGATCGCGATTTCGCTTTGCGACAGGCCATGGTTGCGTGCAAGTTCCAGTGGCACGGCGGTCCAGAACAGGCTGAACGTGGCAAACATGCAACCCTGGTAAAACGCCCGCTGACGCAGCACCGGTTGCTGGCGCAGCAGCGTCCACAGCGAGCCGATCAATTGGCCATAAGTTGCGCTGTGATCCGGCTGGCGCTTGGGCACGGTCAGTGCCAGCACCACGCTGATTGCCGCCATCAACGCTGCGGCGATCATGAACATGGCGCGCCAGCCGAGGTGATCGGCGACCACACTCGACACCGGTCGCGCCAACAGAATGCCCAGCAGCAAACCGCCCATGATCCCGCCCACCACGCGACCACGGGACTCTTCCGGCGCCAGATGCGCGGCCAGCGGAATCAGGATCTGCACCGACACCGAGCTGAAGCCGACCAGCAGCGAGATCAGCAGGAACACGTTCGGCTGTTCAGTGAACGCGGCGCCAAGCAGACTGGCGATCGCCACGACCGTGGTGATGATCATCAGCCGCCGGTTCTCCAGCAGATCCCCCAGCGGCACCAGAAAGAACAGGCCCAACGCATAGCCGATCTGCGTCAGCGAGACGATGAAACTGGCCATGGTGTCGGAGAGGCCGATGTCCGGCGCGATCAGGCCGATGATCGGCTGTGCGTAGTAGATGTTGGCAACGATGGCGCCGCAGCAGAACGCGAACAGCAGGACCATGCCTCGGGTCATTGCGTGAGGAGTGGTGGTCATAGGGGATCTCGGGTCGGGCACAGGAAAGCGCTGAGGCTAATGGACAACGTGGACTGGCAGAAGACGTTTTCGGATGATAACTGTTATTACGCCGTGTAATGACCGGTATTCCCGCGCAACAAAAAGGCGACCCGGTGGGTCGCCTTTTGATTTTTCAGATCAAGCCTTACTGCCCGGTATAAATCTGATCAAACACGCCACCATCATTGAAGTGGGTTTTCTGCACCGTGCGCCAGTCACCAAAGGTCTTCTCCACCGAAAGGAAATCGACTTTCGGGAAACGGTCGGTGTACTTCGCCAGCACCGCCGGGTCACGCGGACGCAGGTAGTTGGCCGCCGCAATTTCCTGACCTTCCGGCGACCACAGGTACTTCAGATACTCATCAGCCGCAGCGCGCGAGCCTTTCTTGTCGACCACTTTGTCGACCACCGAAACCGGTGGCTCGGCTTCCGCGGAGACGGTCGGGTAGATGACTTCGAACTGATCGCGACCGAACTCGCGGGCGATCATTTCCGCTTCGTTTTCGAAGGTCACCAGTACGTCGCCGATCTGGTTGGTCATGAACGTGGTGGTGGCCGCGCGGCCACCGGTGTCGAGTACCGGCGCCTGCTTGAACAGCTTGCCGACGAAGTCCTTGGCCTTGTTCTCGTCGCCACCGTTTTTCAGCACGTAGCCCCAGGCCGACAGGTAGGTGTAGCGGCCATTACCCGAAGTCTTCGGGTTGGGCACGATCACCTGCACGCCATCCTTGAGCAGATCCGGCCAGTCTTTCAAAGCTTTCGGGTTGCCCTTGCGGACGATGAACACCGTGGCCGAGGTAAACGGCGCGCTGTTGTTCGGCAGGCGCGTGACCCAATTGTCCGGGACCAGTTTGCCGTTGTCGGCGAGGGCATTGATGTCGGTGGCCATGTTCATGGTGATGACGTCAGCCGGCAGGCCGTCGATCACCGAACGCGCCTGCTTGCTCGAGCCGCCGAAGGACATCTGCACGGTGATGTTTTCGTTGTGCTCGGCTTGCCAGTGCTTCTGGAACGCAGTGTTGTAGTCCTTGTAGAAATCGCGCATCACGTCGTAGGAAA
>NZ_RCOD01000053.1:0-134854 GCF_004307505.1 Pseudomonas sp. Sample_11 | reverse complement strand
GATCGGAATGGCGAACTGGACGCCGGAGGGCTTCGTCGGGCAGATGTTCAAGATTCTCGGCCAGCATCTGCCGCCGCCAGCAGTGGCCCAGCCACCGTCGAACTGGGGCTCGGATGCGTGGCTGCACAAGCATTTCGATGACCGCGATTTTGTCGTACGCGTGACCCGCAGCCACTTCAATTTCCGCTACCGCTCGGCGGCGCATTTCATTGACATCTTTCGCCACTGGTACGGGCCGGTGCACAAGGCTTTTGCGGTGTTGTCGGCGGAGGCCGGACAGGCGCTGGAGGATGATCTGACCGAGTTGCTCAACCGATCGAATCGCGCCGGGGAGGCGTCGCTGGTGGTGCCGAGTGAGTATCTGGAGGTGGTGATTACCAAGCGTTAGTCCACATCGGATTTCCTGATCGATGAAGATCTCTGTGGGAGCGAGCTTGCTCGCGAAAGCGGTGTGCCAGACAACGTTGATGTTGATGGAACCACCGCATTCGCGAGCAGGCTCACTCCCACTGGGGGATGTGCTTATTTCAAATGGCTGCGATCAAACCACTCCAGCGCCGTGCGCCAGATGCAGATCCCCAGGAAATAAGCCGACATCAGCAACCACAAGCCCATCACCAGCGGGTTGATCACCGGGTGATTGAGCACCAGTGACAGGCTGCACAACAGCCAGATCGCCGTCACCGCGATATTGATTGGCATGAAACGCCGCACGCGAAACGGGTGCAGGAACTTCATCCGCGTCACCGTCAGCAAGGCCAGACCGATCACGGTGAGAAAGGTGATCCACGGCCCCGGGCCGATGATGTACAGGCACAGCGCAACCACGTTCCAGGCCGCCGGGAAGCCGACAAAATAGTTGTCCTTGCTCTTCATGTTGACGTTGCAGAAGCAGAACAGCGAAGACACCAGAATCACCGACACCGTCAGCAACAGGGTGTAATCGGGCAGGGGAATGTAGCGGTAGATAAACAGTGCCGGGATGAATACATAAGTCAGGTAATCGATGACCAGATCAAGGATCGAACCGTCGAAACTCGGCAGCACCGCTTGCACATTGACCTTGCGCGCCAGTGCGCCATCGAGGCCGTCGACGATCAGCGCCACGCCCAGCCACATCAGGCAATGAATCGGCTGGTTTTCCAGCAGGGCGAGGGTGGCGAGGAAGGCGGTGACCACGCCAGTCGCGGTAAAACCATGGGCGCCCCATGCTTTCAGCCTGGCGATGTGTACGGTGGATATCACGGGGGCGTTCTCCAGAAAGTGAAGCAAGCCGGGTATCGCCCATCGTCAGAAAGGGCGTCGGCAAACCGGGTCGGGTTGCAGCTATCGACCGGTTTGGCCGGGATAAGGTTCACCACCCATGAATCTTAGCTGGCTCGCGGAAAATATCTCGGGTGTGATTTCATCGGTGACCCGGCGTCAGCCCAACGGTGCTGGCGCTATGGCTGCGTCGGTCTATCGTTGCCAGACGCAATCAGGCCGGGGCCTCGGAGGATAACGTCATGAACACCAGCGATTTGCTTGAACAACTGCTGCGAGGCCAGGCCTCGGCGGGACAACAACGCGGGGCTTCGGCCAGTGACGGTCTGGGCGGATTGCTCGGTGGCCTGCTCGGCGGTGGCGGGTTGGGAAGCGCCCTCGGTGGCAGCAGCCGAAGCCGTTCCGGGGGCACCAATTACGCCGCACTTGCTTCGCTGGGCATGATGGCCTACCAGGCGTACCAAGCCTGGCAACGCAGCCAGGCCAGCAACGCGCCGCAAGATCTGCCACAAACCGCCGACCTGCTCGCCGGCCCGCAAATCGAAACCCACAGCCACGCGGTGCTGCGCGCCCTGATCGCCGCCGCCAAGGCTGACGGACGCATCGACGACGCAGAAAAGCACCTCATCAGCAGCGAAATCGGCAAACACACCGCCGACCCGCAGTTGCAACAATGGCTCGACGCCGAAGTCGCCAAGCCGCTGGATGCCCGCGAAGTGGCGCAATCCGCTGACGGCGATCCTGCCGTAGCCGCCGAAATGTACCTGGCCAGCGTCATGCTGGTAGACGATCAACAGGACGCCGAACGCAGCTATCTCGATGAGCTGGCCGCAGCCTTACAGATCGATCCGGATCTGCAAGTGCATCTGGAACAGCAGGCGAAAGGACAAGCTTGAAGCAACGTCAAAAGATCGCAGCCTTCGGCAGCTCCTACCTTTGAAATACGGTGCAACTGTAGGAGCTGCTGAAGGCTGCGATCTTTTGATCCTTAGAGCCAGATAGCGTCCCGCAAAGAATAATCACCCAAGCGCGCCACCAGGCCGGCTCGCAAGGCATAGTCTGTGAGAACCATAAAGATCGCAGCCTTCGGCAGCTCCTACCTTTGAAATACGGTGCACCTGTAGGAGCTGCCGAAGGCTGCGATCTTTTGATTTTTAGAGCCAAATGGCATCCCACAAAGGGTAGTCCCCAAGGCGCGCCACCAGACCGGCTCTTACAGGATTCTTGACTACATAGAGCGCAGCGGCTCTAAGATCCTCATCCCGCCTCAAGGCGCGGTCGTAATAGCCTCGCTGCCATAATTGTCCCTGGCGACCATGCCTTCGATTGTATGCCTGGCAACTTCGGGATTTAACGCGACACATCAAATCTGCAAGCGAGCCCTCGTTGAGCTCAACTAGCCAATGCAGATGGTCTGGCATTACGACCCAAGCCAGAGAGGTGGCCAACCCGGCTTCACTGCAACGTCTCAGCTCGTTGACCACCAGCCTCCCGTCGTGCCAATTGGTAAAAACACGCTCACGTCGGTTAACCACAGCGGTGAGTAAATAAACTCTTCCGGTTTCAGAGTATCGGCCCGTTCTCAGACGACAGGCTTTTGCGGCAGCAGGCATTCCATTGCCTCCCTTTCAAGAACTTGAAAAAACCTTAGCGTCTGCACTCTGTTTAGCCAGCCCCAGCCAATTACTGGATGTGTCGTTACAAGCCCCGGCCGCTCCATCCGTCCGGGGCTTTTTTACCTCGATTGAATTTTTCCGCCGCCGTGTCGCTCTTCTGCATAACAGAACCCGTCTGCCATCGGTGTGCTCATGAACAGGAACCTCGACGATTACAACCGCATGCGTGATTTTTCCGCGACGTCGGAACCGGCCGCAGTCAAGCGCTCGGGCCGTAAGTCGGCCAAGGATCATGCGTTGCAGTTCTGCATCCAGAAGCACGACGCTTCGCACCTGCATTACGACTTTCGCCTCGAACTCGACGGCGCTTTGAAGAGCTGGGCGGTGCCGAAGGGGCCGTCGCTGGACCCGTCGGTCAAGCGTCTGGCGATTCATGTCGAGGATCATCCGCTCGATTACGCGACGTTCGAAGGCAGCATTCCTGAGGGGCATTACGGCGCCGGTGATGTGATCGTCTGGGATCGCGGCGTGTGGATTCCGCTGGAGGATCCGCACAAGGCCTATGCCAAGGGGCGGCTCAAGTTTGAGTTGCAAGGCGAGAAGCTCGGCGGCGTGTGGAATCTGGTGCGTACGCACATGCCGGGCAAGAAAGAACAATGGTTCCTGATCAAGCATCAGGACAACGCCGCGCGACCGCAGGATGATTTCGACGTGCTGGTCGCCGAGCCCGACAGCGTGCTCAGCGAGCGCACGATTGTCGGCAAATCGGCGACTGCTGCCGATAAAGCCAAACCGGTAAAAAAGGCCCCGGCCAAGCCGCGCAAGCAGGCGTCCGGGCAGCTTACCGGCGCGCGCAAGGCCAAGTTGCCGGCACTGATCAAGCCGGAACTGGCGACGCTGGTCGACAGCGCGCCCGAAGGGCAGTGGAGCTACGAGATCAAGTTCGACGGCTACCGGATCATGGCGCGGATCGATCACGATGAGGTGCAGCTGTTCACCCGCAATGGTCACGACTGGACGCACAAGCTGCCGCAGCAGGCCAAGGCGCTGGCGGCGTTGGGTCTGGAGTCGGCGTGGCTGGACGGTGAAATGGTCGTGGCCAATGAGCAAGGCGTGCCGGACTTTCAGGCGTTGCAGAATGCCTTCGATGCCGGGCGCAGCGGCAACATTGTTTATTACCTGTTTGACGTGCCGTATCTGAATGGCGTCGACCTGCGCGATGTGCCGGTGGAAGAACGCCGCGCTGCGCTGAGCACCATCCTCGGTGCGCAGAAAGAATCCTCAACGCTGCGCTTCTCCGAGGCCTTCGAAGAAACCCCGGACGCGCTGCTCAACAGCGCTTGCCAGATGCAGATGGAAGGCCTGATCGGCAAACGCCTCGGCTCGCCTTATGTGTCGCGGCGCAGCGGCGACTGGATCAAGCTCAAGTGCAAACATCGCCAGGAATTCGTCATCGTCGGCTACACCGATCCGAAAGGCGCGCGCAGTGCCTTCGGTGCCTTGCTGCTCGGCCTGCACGACGCTGACAGTGGCGAGTTGCGCTACGCCGGCAAGGTCGGCACCGGGTTCAATGAAACCACATTGAAAAGCATCCTCGCCCAACTCAAGCCGTTGCAGACCAAAAGCGCGGCAGTGGTCAATCCGCCCAGCGGTTTCGAGGCCAAAGGTGTGCACTGGCTCAAACCCAAACTGCTGGCCGAAGTGGCATTCGCCGAGATGACCAAGGACGGCTCGGTGCGCCACGCCGTGTTCCATGGTTTGCGCGATGACAAACCGGCCAAGGACATCACCGAGGAGCGAGCGAAGCCTGTGAAAGCTGCCAAGTCCGAAAAGACCGAAAAAACCGAAAAAACCGATAAGACCAAAACCGCCGACAAGCAGCCGACAAAGAAAACCGCCGCCAGCAAAAAAGCCGAGACCGCACCGTCGCAATCAGGACTGGCCGGCGGCAAGGTACGCATCACCCATCCGGATCGGGTGATTGACGCGGTCAGCGGCACGACCAAAATGCAACTGGCGCAGTACTACGCCAGTGTCGCTGAATACATCCTGCCGCAACTCAAAGATCGCCCCGTGGCGTTGGTGCGTGCACCGGACGGCATCGCCGGCGAATTGTTCTTCCAGAAGAACGCCGATCGCCTGGCCATTCCCGGTATCACTGCTCTGGACAAGGACGTCACCGGCCAGCCAGTGATGATGATCAACAATCCCGAAGCGCTGGTCGGCGCGGTGCAGATGAGCACAGTCGAACTGCACACCTGGAACGCGACGAAGGTGGATCTGGACAAGCCTGATCGCTTCGTCCTCGACCTCGACCCGGATCCGGCGCTGCCATGGAAAAGCATGGTTGAAGCCACCGTGCTGACCCTCACTGTGCTCGACGAGTTGGGTCTCAAAGCCTTCCTGAAAACCAGCGGCGGCAAAGGCATTCACCTGGTGGTGCCATTGACGCGCAAGCATGGCTGGGACGAAGTGAAGGACTTCAGCCACGCCATCGTCAGCCACATGGCCAAGTTGCTGCCGGATCGTATTTCAGCGGTGTCCGGGCCGAAAAACCGCGTCGGGCGGATTTTCATCGATTACCTGCGCAACGGCCTCGGCGCCACCACCATTTGCGCCTACGCCGCACGCGCGCGGGAAGGCATGCCGGTGTCGGTGCCGCTGTACCGAGAGGAAGTCGCTGAAATCAAGGGCGGTAATCACTGGAACATCTACAACGTTCACGAGCGTCTGACCGAAGTCGGCGATGAACCTTGGGCGGACATGAAGAAAACCCGTCAGACCATCACCGCCGAGATGCGCAAACGCGTCGGCATGAAAAAGTGATCAGGTGTCGCGCAGCAGGTCGTGGGCGTTGAGCAGTTCGAAGGCGATTTGCGGATGGTTTTCCAGGCCCTTGCGAATTGCCGCCGGGATTGCCGCGCGAGTCTTGCGACACAGGCCTGGCAGCTCGTCGATCTGAATGGCGATGCCGCGCATGGTGCGGACTTCGTTGAAACCGGGGGCGACGTCGACGCGGATGCCGAGTTGCTCGTACATACGCCGTTGCAGGCGTTTGAGGTCGTCGAGGTCTTTGAGTTGTTCCAGGCGCGCCAGAAGAATTTTTTCCTCAGCGCGAGTCAAGCGCAGGATGCGCAGATCGGCGCCGGGTGTTTCCAGCAACGGATCGCGCCCGCAGATGCAGGCGCCGGGAGGGCAGGGTGAGCGCAAGGGCACGGTGGTCGTCATGGCCTCCATCATAGAGGCCGTCGGACAATTTTGCCTATGCGCACTCAGCGGCCGTCCATCGGCCGCTGCTTCCCTCGTGACTACTGCTGCACGCCTTCGTATTGCACCAGAATGGCGTTGGCCAGGTCTTCATCACTGGCGTTCAAGCCAGGGTTGGCTTGGCGCACCTGCTGCAGTACCGACTCAAGATAAACCCCACGAATGGCCCCGCCGCTTGCAACGAACGCAGACACGTCGTCACGGGCCGGAATCACCATTTTGTCGTCCTTGAAGGTCGAGTACAGCGACGCGGACACACCGGCCGAAGTGGCGACATCACCCGCGTCAACGCGGGCGAGTGCCGAACCGACCGGCAGGCAAAGCATAAGAGAAGAAATCAGGACTAACTTGCGCATGACGTGTTCCTCCACAAGCGCTAAGCAAAAAGGGAAGGGACTACATAACCTCAGAGGTGAACGGCGCGCGGGAGTTCCGTGAGCGGTGAAAAGCCGTGAGTCAGCGTCTTCACCGCTCAGTCGGTTCAGATCACCCCACAGGCCATGCGATCACCGCCACCGCCCAGTGGCTTGGGCATGTCGGAATGGTTATCGCCGCCGGCGTGAATCATCAGGGCGTGGCCCTTGATCTCGGAAATCTTCTTCAGGCGCGGTGCCAGCACCGGGTAGTTGGCGACCCCGTCAGCCATCACATACACCGCTGGCAGATCACCCAGATGCCCGTCGGCGTACGGGCCGAGATGCTTGCCGGTTTTCGCCGGATCGAAATGCCCGCCAGCGGCCAGTGCGGCGCCTTTGACGCCATCCTTGGTGCCTGCTTCGCAGCTGCCGTTTTCATGGACATGGAAACCGTGGATGCCGGCCGGCAACGATTTCAGGTCGGGGGTGAACAGCAGGCCATAAGGCGTCTCGCTGACGGTGACCGAGCCGATCGCCTGCGGCGCGCCGTCGGCGCTGACCAGGTTGATCGCGACTTTCTCCGTTGCCGCTTGTGCGGTGCCGATTGCCAGGGTGCCGAGCAGACCAAACCACAGTGCGCGTTTCATAAGCGTTTCCTTCAGCTGCATGAATGTTCGAAGCGCTGGATTGATAGCCTGCCGGGGTTAACCGGCGATGAAGGCATTATCCAGCGGCGCTGCAATGTGTGACCGGGTTCGCGTTTGAAAAGTTTTGCCGGATTCAAGTCGCCGCTGACATCAGCCGATACGCTCTGTGTCGGCAGTTCCCTATACATAGGCTTAACTGAAATCCGACAAGCGCAATCCAGCGTGCCCACGGGAGATTCCACGGTGTCGATCAAACTGCGTTTGGTGTTGCTGATTGCGACCAGCCTGCTGACGGCGCTGATCGTGAGTCTGGTCAGTTACGTCGGCAACCTGCGGATGGCCACGGCGGTCGGCGATAACACGGTGAGCATGAGCGCGCTGCGCAATCACATGGAAGCGGACATGATGCACGACGCCCTGCGCGCCGATGTCTATTCGGCGATGCTGGTCGGCCTGGGCAAAAGCACCGCCACCGCCACCGAAGTGCGCGATTCGCTCACCGAGCACGCCGGGCATTTTCGTGAAGTGCTGGATGACAACCTGAAGCTGCCGATCAACCCGGCATTGCGCACGGCGCTGGAGCAGATCAAGCCGAGCCTCGATACCTACATCAAATCCGCCGAGCAGATCGTCGGCGTGGCGCTGGACAATCCGGATGCCGCCCAACAGCAGCTCGGCACGTTCAATAGCGCGTTTACTCAGCTCGAAGAGCAGATGGGCGCGCTCAGCGAACTGATCGAAAACAACACCCTGCACACCAGCGAAGGCACCGAAGCGGCCATCCGCCACGCCAATCTTGCGCTGGCAGTGGTGCTGGTCGTCAGTCTGTTGCTGCTGCTGATTCAGGGGCGCTGGGTGATCCTGAGTATCATGGGGCCCCTCAAATCCGCCAGCCGCATCGCTGAAAGCATTGCCCATGGCAATCTCAGCGAACCGATTGTCGAGCCCGCCGGCAAGGACGAAGCCAGCGTTTTGATACGCACATTGGCGACCATGCAGCGTGATCTGCGCAACATGATCGACGTGGTCCGGCGCAACGCTCACGGCGTCAGTGGCATGAGCGAGCAGCTCAGCCACGGCTGCCATCAGGTCGCCGACAGCAGCCAGCAGCAAAGCGTTGCCGCCGGCACCATGGCGGCCGCCGCCAGCCAGATGACTGCGAGCATCGAAGAGATCACCCGCCACGCCGAACGTGCCCTGAGCATGGCCAATCAGGCCGAAAACCTGGCCAAGGAGGGTGGCGGGGTGATTCACCAAGTGGTCAGCGACATGGACGACATCGCCCGCTCGGCACAGCAGTCGGCGCAAGTGATCCGCACGCTGGATCAGGAATCCGAGGCGATCTTCAACATCATTCAGGTGATCAAGAGCATCGCCGACCAGACCAACCTGCTGGCGCTCAACGCGGCGATCGAGGCAGCGCGGGCGGGTGAGCAGGGCCGTGGTTTTGCCGTGGTCGCCGATGAAGTGCGCAGTCTGGCCGCACGCACCAGCGCCTCGACCCAGGAAATCGCCGCCATGGTCGCGCGCATCCAGAACAGCACGCGCGAGGCGGTCAGCAGCATGGAGGCGGGCGTGGCGCAGGTCGACAAGGGCATGGCAGTGACGGCGGAAGTCGAGCGGGCGATTCGCGAGATCCTCGACGCCACGCTGAACACCACGCAACTGGTCAACGACATCACCCGCACGATTGGCGAACAGAGTATGGCCAGCAACGAAATCGCCCATCAGGTGGAAATGATTGCGGGGATGAGCGAGGGCAATAGCCGGGTGATCGGGCAGACGGCGACGACTACCGATGAATTATCGAATCTGGCGGGACAGTTGGCGCAGTCGGTGGATCGGTTTCGGTTGTGATAGCGGTAGGACTGGTGTCTATCACGGCCTTATCGCTGGCAAGCCAGCTCCCACAAGGTCTGCTGTTGTGAATGCAACGGTGTGTACACCATCATCCACTGTGGGAGCGCGCTTGCCCGCGATGAGGCCAGCTCGGGCAACACTGAATCAGGCCAATGTTCCCTTAATCAAAACCTGAACGCCTGTCGTCCCACCAACAACCATTTCCCACCCTGTTTCTGCCAGATCTGGAAATTTTCGATCTCGGTCGGAATCACCTCAGTCCCCTTCAACGCCTGCGCGGAGAAGTGGTGGCGCACCAATGCGGTATCGCCGGACATCGTGATGGTCTGCTTCTGCATCTCCAGGGTCTTGAATGCGCTGCGGCCGGTTTCGATGTCGGCGATGAATTCCTGCTTGTCCTGAATCTTGCCGCTGGAGTGGCCGTAGGTCAGGTTCGGCGCGGTCAGAGCGTTCAACTCGGCGATGTCTTTATGCAGCATCGCCTGAGTCAGGTGATCAACTGCTTGGGCGACTTCTCTTTCCGCCGGGGCAGGGGCGGCCATGGCGCAGGCGCTGAAGGCGCAGAAGAAACCGATGAGGAGGCGGGATTTGGTCATGTTGTTTCCTTGTTGTTATTGGGTTGGGATGACTGGCTTTGTTCGTCAGTCATCGTACAACTTAGCAGGTTATTTTCTGCATGAACAACGAGCCGTTGGCGCTGATTTATCAAGTTGCGATGCGTATCGCGCAAAAAACTTTGCAGGCCAATGCCTGATCGCAGTCATGTTTGGTTGCCGATGGCCGATAAGTCTCTGAGCGGAAAAAGACTTTCAAGTCGGGAACAGACGCGCGGGTTCGCCCTGACGTGATATTCTCCGCGCCAAATTTGCTTTGACTTAATTCGGTTGGCTGGCCTTTCGGGCGGGCCGACGGGATCCCTGTCGCTCAAGCAGCTGAAGCCAATAACGATAAGAAGTCAGTTCAGAAGGGACATTAACTGAGGTCGATGCCACATGTCGGCCTTGTGTGCCCACCCGTCAATATTGAAGTGTGCCGGATTGCGCGACGCCAGCCTGAGCGTCAGCAAAGCGCAACGCAGACTGATAACAACGACGGGCGGAAGGCGTTTTATCATAGGTGCAACAGATGTTTAAGAAAGTGAACACGGCCTTGCTCGGTCTGGCTTTGGCGATGGGGATGTCGTCTGCCAATGCTGCCGAAGCCAAGAAAGTTGACGTCCTGCTGATCGGCGGCGGCATCATGAGCACCACCCTGGGTGTGTGGATCAATGAGCTGGAACCGACCTGGTCGATGGAAATGGTCGAGCGTCTCGATGGCGTCGCCCTGGAAAGCTCCAACGGCTGGAACAACGCCGGTACCGGTCACTCGGCTCTTGCCGAGCTGAACTACACCCCGGAAGACGACAAGGGCAACGTAACGATCCCGAAAGCTGTCGAGATCAACGAAGCGTTCCAGGTTTCCCGTCAATTCTGGGCCTGGCAGGTTCAGCAGGGCGTGCTGAAGAACCCTCGCTCGTTCATCAACACCACACCGCACATGAGCTTCGTGTGGGGCGATGACAACATCAAGTTCCTGAAAAAGCGCTACGAAGCCCTGCAGGCGAGCCCGCTGTTCGCCGGCATGCAGTACTCCGAAGACCCGGCTGTGATCAAGAAGTGGGTACCGCTGATGATGGAAGGGCGTGACCCGAACCAGAAAATCGCGGCCACCTGGAGCCCGCTGGGTACGGACATGAACTTCGGCGAAATCACCCGCCAGTTCGCCGCTCACCTGCAAACCAAACCCAACTTCGATCTGAAACTGTCGAGCGAAGTCGAAGACATCACCAAGAACGCCGACGGCACCTGGCGTGTGAGCTACAAAAACCTCAAAGACGGCAGCAAGACCGAAACCGACGCCAAGTTCGTGTTCATCGGCGCCGGCGGCGGTGCCCTGCACCTGCTGCAGAAGTCGGGCATTCCTGAAGCCAAGGAATACGCAGGCTTCCCGGTTGGCGGCTCGTTCCTGGTGACCGAGAACCCGACGATTGCCGAGCAGCACCTGGCCAAGGCCTACGGCAAGGCTTCGGTTGGCGCGCCACCGATGTCGGTTCCGCACCTGGACACCCGTGTTCTGGATGGCAAGCGCGTCATTCTGTTTGGCCCGTTCGCGACCTTCAGCACCAAGTTCCTCAAGGAAGGTTCGTACTTCGACCTGCTGACCAGCACCACCACCCACAACATCTGGCCAATGACCAAGGTCGGCATCAAGGAATACCCGCTGGTCGAGTACCTTGCCGGTCAGTTGATGCTGTCGGATGAAGACCGTCTGAACGCGCTGAAGGAGTACTTCCCGAACGCCAAGGCCGAAGACTGGCGCCTGTGGCAAGCCGGCCAGCGCGTGCAGATCATCAAGCGTGATGAAGCCGCTGGTGGCGTGCTGAAGCTGGGCACCGAGATCGTTGCTTCGCAAGACGGCTCGATCGCCGGCCTGCTGGGCGCATCGCCAGGCGCGTCGACCGCTGCACCGATCATGCTGAGCGTGCTGCAGAAAGTCTTCAAAGACAAAGTCGCATCCCCTGAGTGGCAGACCAAGCTGCACCAGATCGTGCCGAGCTATGGCACTCAGCTGAACAGCGATCCGGCCAAAGTGGCTGCCGAGTGGGCTTACACCGCGAAAATCCTCGAACTGCCGACGCCTCCAGCGATCGGTCAGGTAGCTGCTCCGGCGGCACCTGCGGCTGACAAAGCCGTAGCGCCGAAGGAAAACGCTGCACGTGACATGGCTCTGTAAGCAGAACCCTGACACACAAAAACCCACTGAACCGGCGACGGTCAGTGGGTTTTTTTATACGCCGGACCTGTAGGAGCTGACGAGTGCAACGAGGCTGCGATCTTTTGATCTTGATCTTCAAACGTCAAAGTCGAAAGATCGCAGCCTCGTTGCACTCGTCAGCTCCTACATTCGGTAGGGTCAGGCTTTCGCGTTCGCCAGGAAGGCCCCCAGGCGCCGACCCATTTCTTCGCCCAGTGCCTGCAAGCCGCTCAGCGGCCGCACCATCACTTCGAACTCGACAATCTTGCCGTGTTCATCGAAGCGAATCATGTCGATGCCCTTGAGTTCCTTGCTGCCGACCCTGGCGCTGAATTCGAGAATCACATTCAGGCCATCCGCCGTCGCCAACTCGCGGTGATAGGCGAAATCTTCGAAGACTTCGAACACGGTGTTGAGGATCATCGCCACCACCGGCGCGCCGGGGTAGGGCGTATGGGCCATGGGGGAGCGGAACACAGCTTGCGGATCGAGCAGTTCAGGCAGGGCTTTGAGATTGCCGCTGCGGATCATCTCGTGCCAGCGCTCGAGGGACGCGGCGACGTTGGGCTGCAAGGCGAGGTCGGGCATGGTCACTCCGGTTTTTCTTGTTGTCGGTCGGCAATGACTGTAGATCAACCGCGCCGAAAGTGGATCCTCAAGTCTCAGCCTGAATACCGCTTCATGCCCGAAGCGGATCAGATGCGCATCTGATCCGTATTTTTCTGTTTCATCTGCCTCTGTATTCAGTACAGCCACAGGCTCAAAATGCCCCGGCAGTGCGGCCAATCCCCCTCCGACCTCATCCCGCAGCGTTCGGTGCACCGCACACCCAGCCTCAAGGAGCGCAACATGTACAAGATGGCGATTTTTCTCGGCGGCTTTCTGACCTTGACCATTCTGATTGGCGTGCTGGCGACGATCTCTCCAGTCTGATCCGCGCGCATTTTTTCGAACTCCGCCGTTCTCCTGCTTTCAGTTGCAGAACAGGGCCAGCACGGGCCCGTCACTGACAGTTCGAGGAGTGAAACATGCGTACGACAACCTCACAGGGACGTTGGGTTCCTATCGGTTTGATGGTCGCCGCATTGACCGGTTGCGCCATGAGCAACACCGATTCGCCGGTGCAGACACCCGGCCAGGCCAAGGCGTCCGACACGGAAATGCTCGAAGTCGGCGCGCAGTGGTTGCAGGACAAGCCGCCAATTCGCGCGTTGAACATGTACCTCGATGGTTTCCATTTTTACAACGGCCATCCCGGCGCGCAGATGGAAGCGCACCACTACTGCTCGGCGCTCAACGAAGAAGTTTTCCAGTGCGTGATCTATGACGGCAACACTGCTGAAGCCAAGCTGATGGGCGTCGAATACATCATCAGCCAGCGCCTGTTCACGCAATTGCCGGCAAAAGAGAAAGCCTTGTGGCACAGCCACGCTCACGAAGTCAGTTCTGGCCAGTTGGTCGCGCCGGGCATCCCGCAAGTGGCAGAAACGCGCTTGATGGAAAAACTCGCCAATACCTACGGCAAGACCTGGCACACCTGGCATACCGATCAGGACAAGCAACTGCCGCTGGGCGTGCCGCAGTTGATGATGGGCTTTACCGCTGACGGTCAGGCCGATGCGCAAATGGTCCGCCAGCGCGATCAGCGCCTGGGCATTGACAGCGCGGAGAAGAAAAAGGCCCGTGCCGAGATCAAACCGGCGCCTGTCGCAACGGGGGCTGATGCGTGGCAGAAGGGTAATGTCATCCAGCTCAACGACCCGACCGGCCATCAACACGTCATGCCGCGCCCGGCTACGCCAAGTGATGAGAATGCGCGAAGCGGCAGCCTGCCATAGCCTCAAGCACTCACTCATGTGGGAGCGAGCTTGCTCGCGAAGGCAGTGTGCCAGCCATGGAAGAATTGGCTGACTCGGCGCTTTCGTGAGCAAGCTCACTCCCACAGGGTTCGGTGTTGGACCAGAGTCCTGGCAACTGCAGAAATCCCATGTGGGAGTGAGCCTGCTCGCTAAACCTTTCAGCGATTCAACACATCCCCCATCCACCGCCAATACTCCCCCCGCTCGGAAATCGAGTTATGTCCCGAGTCCGGCACCACCTTCAGCGTCGCCACGCCCGCAGGAAAACTCTCGAACAAGCGCTGCGTGCTGCTGCGTCCAATCACGTCGTCATCACTGGCCGCCAACAGCAATGTCGGCGTGCGGATATGCGCCGCGTACTTGCCCGATTCAAAACGATCCTTGAGCAACCATTTCACCGGCACCCATGGGTATTGCCGTGCGGCGATTTCCGTGAGGCTGTTGAACGGCGTCACCAGAATCAGATTCTGCACCGGCCGCTGACTGGCCAGGCGCACCGCCACCCCCGAACCGAGGCTGCGTCCGATGACTGCAATCTGCGGGTGGCTGGCATAGACCTGATCGAACAGTGCCAGCGCATCTTCGGCAATCGCGGCTTCCGATGGCGAGCCGGTGCTGCCAGCAAAACCTCGGTAATGCAGGAAATACAGCGCGTAGCCAGGAAACGCCTCAGTGAATTCCGGCAGATTGCGCGAGACGTCCTCGGCATTGCCGCCGAAATAGATCAGCGCCCGCGATCCGCTGCGCTCTCGAGTTGTCACCCAGACCTCGGCATCCGGCATCGACAGTTTCATTCGCGAGTCCGCTGTAACCACGGCGGCAGGCTGGGGAAACCAGATCAGCGAGCGCTGAAACACGAACAGCGCGGCGCACAGCACCAGGTACACGGCAATGATGAAAACGACGAGTGACATCAGGGTTCGAGACATTCGGCTACTTTTAACGGGGAGAGAGGTTGGCTGTGGCAGTGTAGTTCAGCGACTGCGCCTGACAGCCGGCGCACACACCGTGCAACAGATCCGCGCAGCAGGAGGACTCGCATGCGCCACACTGAGGGGTACTCACGTCGCCGCTTGCTCACGCTGGCTGCCCAAGCTGCGGCGCTGCTCACCATTGATCGGGCGTTGGCCGGCAGCGTAGCGCCGACCGCCACTGCGCCGCCCACGGCAGGAGACCAGACCATGCAGACCCGCGCCATCCCTTCCAGCTCCGAGGCACTGCCCATGGTCGGGTTGGGCACCTATCGCGGTTTCGACGTCGCCCCGGGCGATCCGGTTTACCGGCAATTGCCCGCCGTCCTCGAGGCGCTGTTCAGGAAGGGCGGCACGCTGATCGACAGCTCACCCATGTACGGCCGCGCCGAGCAAACCACCGGTGAACTGCTGTCGATCCACGAACCGCGCTCGCCGGCGTTTCTCGCCACCAAGGTGTGGACGCGCGGGCGCAAAGAGGGCATCGCGCAGATGGAGCAGTCGTTCAGACTGCTGCAAACCGAGCGCATCGACCTGATGCAGATTCACAACCTGCTCGACTGGCAAACCCACTTGCCGACCCTGCGCGAATGGCAGGAGCAGGGGCGGATTCGCTACATCGGCATCACCCATTACACCTCGTCGGCGTATGACGAGGTCGAAGCGGTGCTGAAAGCCGAAAAGCTGGATTTTCTGCAGATCAACTACGCCCTCGATGATCGCGCGGTCGAGAAACGCATCCTGCCGCTGTGCCGCGAGCGTGGGGTGGCGGTGATTTGTAATCGGCCGTTTGGCGGCGGCGATTTGCTCGCCCGGCTCAAGGGCAAGCCGCTGCCGGCCTGGGTCTCGGATGTACAGGTCAACAGCTGGCCGCAACTGGCACTGAAATTTCTCCTGGCGCATCCGGCGGTGACCTGTGTGATTCCCGGCACCAGCAATCCGCGCTACATGGCTGACAACGCCGGAGCCGGTTTTGGGCCGATGCTGACCGATGCGCAGCGGCATCAGTTGATTGCGTTGCTGGGCTGAGCCGGGTCAACCGCGGTAGCGCAACGCCTCCAGCAACAACGCAAACGCTGGCGCTGCCTGGCGCCGGCTCGGGTAGTACAGGTGATAACCGGAAAATGTCGGGCACCAGTCTCCCAGCACCTGGACCAGGCGACCGTCCGCCAGAAAGGGCGCGACGACGTTTTCCGGGATGTAGCTCAGCCCGAAACCGTCCAGCGCGGCGTCGAGCAATGGGTACACACCATTCAGGATGACCTGGCCGGAGACGCGCACCTTCAGACTTTCACCGTCCTTTTCGAACTCCCACGAATACAGCCCGCCATTGGTTGGCAGGCGCAGGTTGTTACAGGCGTGGTCGGTCAGGTCGCGCGGGGTTTGCGGCGGATCGCGCCGGGCGAAGTAGGCGGGGGAGCCGACCACGGCCATGCGCATGTCCGGGCCAATGCGCGTGGCGATCATGCCTTGGGCGACGTCTTCGCCCAGGCGCACACCAGCATCGAAGCCCTGGCCGGCGATGTCGACGAAACCATAGTCACAGCAAACCTCGACGGACACATCCGGGTATTGCGGCAGGAAATCCTGCAACACCGGACGCAGGATCCAGTTCAGCGAATGGTCGGTAGCGCTGATGCGGATCTTGCCCGCCGGGGTTTCACGCAGGTTGCTCAGGGCGGCCAGTTCTACCTCGATTTCCTCGAAGCGCGGGCCGATGGTTTGCAGCAAGTGTTCGCCGGCCTCGGTCGGCGACACGCTGCGCGTGGTGCGGGTCAGCAGGCGCAGGCCGAGTCGCGCCTCGAGGCTGCGAATGGTGTGGCTGAGCGCCGATTGCGACACGCCGAGTTTGGCTGCGGCCTTGGTGAAACTGCGTTCACGGGCGACGGCGAGAAAGGCGAGCAGGTCGGTGGCGTTTTCACGAAGCATTGATGATCGTCCTGCATAAGTTTTTTCGGATTCTAGTCGATTATCCAAAGAGTGCGGATCGCTACAGTGGTTGCATCATTTATTGGAGGAAACGCCATGAACCCGATTGCTGCTTCCGCACTGACGCTTTCGCTGCTGGCTGGTGAGGTGCAGGCCACCGAAAAT
The DNA here is from genome assembly GCF_004307505.1 of Pseudomonas sp. Sample_11. Lineage (NCBI taxonomy): Bacteria > Pseudomonadati > Pseudomonadota > Gammaproteobacteria > Pseudomonadales > Pseudomonadaceae > Pseudomonas > Pseudomonas sp. Sample_11. The sequence goes on along the minus strand of NZ_RCOD01000053.1, from coordinate 118,128 downwards.
ACCCGTGTCACGGTCACACCGAATGGCTCGCAACCGTCGGCGAAAGGACCGGCTGACTGGTTTACCGGCACGGTGCGGGTGGATGCGCCGTTCAAAGGTACCGATGAGGCGCGGGTCAGTGGTGCGACCGTAACGTTTGAACCTGGCGCGCGAACGGCGTGGCATACCCATCCGCTGGGGCAGACATTGATCGTCACCTCGGGGGCAGGCTTCGTGCAGGAGTGGGGCCAGCCGGTTCGTGAAATCCGCCCGGGCGATACCGTGTGGATTGCCCCGGGCGCCAAACATTGGCACGGGGCAGCACCGACGACGGCGATGAGTCATATCGCGATTGCCGAAGTGCTGGATGGCAAGGTGGTGGACTGGATGGAGCAGGTCAGTGATGAGCAATATCCGCGCTAAGTGAGGGACCCTGTAGGAGCTGTCGAGTGCAACGAGGCTGCGATCTTTTGATCTTGCTTTGGAGATTAAAAGATCACAGCCTGCGGCAGTTCCTACAGGGGTGGTTTAATGTCGACGTTTCTTCAGATCATCTCCGGCAACGAATCAAGAATCTTGTCCAGCGTAATCGGATACTCCCGCACCCTCGCGCCGGTGGCGTTGTAAATCGCATTCGCCACCGCCGCGCTCACGCCGCAAATCCCCAATTCACCCACGCCCTTGGCTTTCATCGGCGATGAAATCGGGTCGGTCTCTTCGAGGAAGATCACTTCCTGATGCGGTATGTCGGCGTGCACCGGCACTTCGTATCCAGCCAGGTCATGGTTGACGAAAAAGCCCAGGCGCTTGTCCACCGCCAGCTCTTCCATCAACGCCGCGCCGACGCCCATGGTCATCGCGCCGATCACCTGACTGCGCGCCGACGTTGGGTTGAGGATCCGCCCCGCAGCGCAAACTGCCAACATGCGCCGTACGCGAACTTCGCCAGTGGCGGCATCGACGGCGACTTCGACGAAATGCGCGCCGAAGGTCGATTGCTGATATTTCTCGGCCAGATCACCGAACTCGATGCTGTCCTCGCCGACCAATGCGCCGCCTTCAGCCGCGTTGCGCAGCGGCAGGCTCTTGCTGCCGACCCGCACCTGTCCATCGGCAAACTCCGCCTGATCCGCCGCCAGCCCCAGCTTCTGCGCCACCGCTTCGCGCAATTTCACGCACGCGGCGTAGACCCCGGCGGTCGAGCAGTTGCCGCCGAACTGGCCACCGGAACCGGCCGACACCGGGAAGTCCGAATCGCCCAGACGCACCACCACATCATCGAGACCAACGCCCATCATCTCGGCAGCGGTCTGCGCGATGATCGTGTAGCTGCCGGTGCCGATATCGGTCATGTCGGTTTCGACGACGACCTTGCCGTCACGCTCCAGGCGCACACGGGCGCCGGACTTGACCAGTAGGTTGTTGCGAAACGCCGCCGCCACGCCCATGCCGATCAGCCAGCGGCCTTCACGACGGCTGCCCGGTTGTGCCTTGCGCTGATCCCAGCCGAATTTCTCCGCGCCGATCTGCAGGCATTTGACCAGTTGACGCTGGGAGAACGGCCGCTCGGTTTTCACCGGGTCGACTTGAGTGTCGTTAGCGATGCGGAACAATACCGGGTCCATCTTCAGCTGTTCGGCCATTTCGTCCATGGCGATTTCCAGCACCATCAGCCCCGGCGCTTCACCCGGCGCGCGCATGGCGTTGCCTTCGGGCAGGTCGAGCGGGGCGAGGCGCATGCTGACGCGGCGGTTTTCTGCGGCGTAGAGCAACTGGCTCGGTTGCGCGGCCAGTTCGACCTTGCCGTCGGCGAGGTTGCCCGACCAGCCTTCATGGGCAATGGCGGTCAGCTTGCCGTCCGCCGTGGCGGCCATGCGGATGCGCTGAATCGTTGCCGGGCGATGGGTGGTGTTGTTGGCCATTTGCGGGCGGGCGAGGGCGACTTTCACCGGCCGCCCCGCCATGCGCGCGCCGAGAGCGGCGAGGATCACATCGGCGCGAATGAACAGCTTGCCGCCGAAACCACCGCCGATGTACGGCGAGACCAATCGGACTTTTTCCTTCGGCAGGCCGAGGGTTTTCGCGATGTCACCGACACTCCAGGCGACCATCTGGTTCGAGGTCCACACGGTCAGCTGATCGCCTTTCCACGCGGCCAGTGTGGCGTGCGGTTCCATCATCGCGTGGGACTGGTCTGGTGTGGTGTAGGTCTGATCGAACTGCACCGGCGCGGCGGTGAAGGCCTTGTCGAAGTCGCCGTGATTGACGTCCGGCAGCTCGTCTTTCGGCTCGACACCGAGGTCTTTGACGCTGGCCAGATCGAACTTGCCTTCGCTGGTCTCGTAATCGACCCTGACCAATTGCGCAGCGGCACGGGCCTGTTCGAAGGTTTCGGCAACCACCAGCGCAACGGCTTGCTGGTAATGCTGCACTTCGGGACCGGCGAGCAGATGCGCGGCGTTGTAATCGCCTTTGTCTAGCTTGCCGGCGTTCTCGGCAGTGACGATTGCGAGTACGCCGGGCGCGGCTTTGGCTTCGTCGAGATGAATGGCTTTGATCCGCCCTTTGGCGATCGCCGAGTCGACCATGAAACCGTAGGCCTGATTGGCCGCTGCTTCATGTTGCTCGTAGGCGTAAGTGGCTTGGCCGCTGGTTTTCAACGGGCCTTCGATGCGCTGGGTGGGCTGGCCGACGACCTTCAGGCGGTCGATGGGATTGGTGGTGGCGGGCGTGTCGAATTTCATGCGGTTTCCCTCGCTTGCGCCAACACCGAAGCCAGCGTGCGCTCGACCAGTGTCAGTTTGAATTGGTTGTCATCGGTGGGTGTTGCGCCTTCGAGCAGGCGTTCACTGACTGCTTTGGCGCCCTTGGGCAACAGCGCTTCAGCGGCTTCGACCCGCCACGGTTTCGGCGCAACGCCGCCGACGGCGACACGGCCGGTGCCGTCCTTTTGCAGGATCAGACCGACTGAAACAAGGGCAAACGCGTAAGACGAGCGATCGCGGACCTTGTGATAAATGTGCGTGCCGCCGACCGGTGCCGGCAGGGTCACGGCGGTGATGAACTCGCCGGGCGTGAGGCTGGTTTCGATGTGCGGCGTGTTGCCCGGCAATTGATGGAAATCCGCCATGGGAATGCTGCGCGTGCTGCCGTCAGGCTTGACCGTTTCGATCTGCGCATCCAGCGCGCGCATGGCGATGGCCATGTCGCTCGGGTGGGTGGCGATGCAAGCGTCGCTGACGCCGATGATTCCGAGTTGCCGGGTCACGCCGCCGATCGCCGCGCAACCGCTGCCGGGGTTGCGTTTGTTGCAGGCCTGGTGGGTGTCATAGAAGTACGGGCAGCGGGTGCGTTGCAGCAGGTTGCCGGCGGTGGTCGCCATGTTGCGCAACTGCCCGGAAGCCCCGGCGAGCAGGGCGCGGGAGAGCAGGGCGTAGTCCTTGCGCACGCGCGCGTCGGCGGCCAGATCGGTGTTGCGCACCAGCGCGCCGATGCGCAGTCCGCCCTCGGGTGTTGCTTCGATCTGGTCCAGGCCGAGGTGGTTGATATCGATCAGGTGCACCGGGGTTTCGATGTCGAGTTTCATCAGGTCGAGCAGGTTGGTGCCGCCGGCGATGAACTTGGCGCCTTCGACTTGTGCAGCCTGGGAAGCGGCTGCGGCAGGTGAGTCGGCGCGGCTGTAGTAGAAGGCTCTCATGCCGGCACCTCCGCGACTTCAGTGATGGCTTCGATGATGTTCGAGTAAGCGCCGCAGCGGCAGATATTGCCGCTCATGCGCTCCTGCAGTTCGGCGGCGATCAGCTTCGGCGGCTCGGTCAGGCTTGGGCTGACGTGGCTGGGAATGCCGTCGCGGATTTCCTTGAGCACCGCGACCGCCGAGCAGATCTGCCCAGGGGTGCAATAGCCGCACTGGTAACCGTCGTGCTTGATGAAGGCGGCCTGCATCGGGTGCAGCTTGTCCGGCATGCCGAGGCCTTCGATGGTGGTCACCTCACTGCCGTCGTGCATCACCGCCAGGGTCAGGCAGGAGTTGATCCGCCGACCGTCGGCGATCACCGTGCAGGCGCCGCACTGGCCGTGGTCGCAGCCTTTCTTGGTGCCGGTCAGGTGCAGGTGTTCGCGCAGGGCGTCGAGCAGGGTAGTGCGGGTGTCTACTTCGAGGGTTTGCGGTTTACCGTTGACTTGCAGGGTAACTTTACTCATGGCCGGTTGCTCCAGACTGGCCGCGTAGGCCTTGAGGCTGATAAAGGGGGGCATGGCGAACGCCGTCGCGGTTACGGCGCCGAGGATCATGAAATTGCGTCGGGAAATCGGCATGGTTCGATTCCTTTTCTCTCATCGGGCGGCAGGATTGCAAAAGGCCCAAACGGGCGCGCCGGCATGCATGCCAGTCTCGTAAAAGGAGTGACCGCAGCGGGAGGGAAAAGGTTTTGTCGGATTTGCGCTAAAGAGTTATGTGCTGAGCTCATCAATTGACCTGTGGGAGCGAGCCTGCTCGCGAAAGCGTTGGGTCAGACTCAGCCGCTGCTGGATCTGCCGACCTCTTCGCGAGCAGGCTCGCTCCCACAGTGGAGTTGTGTTTTGCAGTTATGGCCCACCCACCACCATCGAGGTAAACGGTGCGACATACGCCTGCAACGTCACCAGCCCGCCGACCAGGATCGCCAGCACGATCGAGTGGAAGAACACATAACGCAGAATCTCGCCCTCATGCCCATACCAACGGGTCGCGGTGGAGGCGACGACGATCGACTGCGCGTCGACCATCTTGCCCATCACCCCACCGGAACTGTTCGCTGCCGCCATCAGCACCGGACTGATACCCAGCTGTTCCGAGGTCACCCGTTGCAAGCCGCCAAACAGCACGTTCGAAGCAGTGTCCGAGCCGGTCAGCGCCACCCCCAGCCAGCCGAGCAGCGTGCCGAACATCGGGTAGAAAATCCCCGTCGCCGCAAACGCCAGGCCCATGGTCGCATCCAGCCCCGAATAGCGCGTGAGGAAGCCCAGCGCGAGCATCGCCGCAATCGTGATCAGCGAAAAACGCACCACCCACAGCGTGCGCAGGTATTGCTTGATCAATTGCGGGATCGAATACCCCATCAGCAGACCGCCGACAATCGCCGCCAGCAAAATCCCGCTGCCGGTCGCGGTCAGCCAGGTGAACTTGTAAATCGCTTCCTCGGCTTTCGGCGCCGCGACAACCGGCGGCACTTTTTCTATTTGCAGATGCAGACCGGTGAAGGTCAGCGCCGGGGCGAAGATCGGATTGGCCTCGCGTACCGGTTTGCCTTGCGGGTCGAGCTTGGCCGATTGCGTGACCGGGTCGATCACCGGGCGCGTATCGAACATGTTCTTGAAACCCTGCGTGCCCCAGGCAAACACGAACACCGTGAGGATGATCCACGGCATCCACGCACGCATCACTGCCGGACGCGCCTGATCGCTGAACGCGGCGCTGGCGGTGACTGTTTCTTCGTCGACCTTGGAGTTGTCGACGCGACCGGACAACGCTGCCGAGGTGTGGATGGTCGCTGGTTTCCACACCTTGAGGAACAGCGTCAGGCAGGCCATGGAAATCAGCGCAGCGATGACGTCCACCAGCATCGGCCCGTGGTAGTTCGAGACGAGAAATTGCGGGATGGCGAAACTTACCCCGGCCACCAGAATCGCCGGCCACACCTCGAGCATCTTGCGCCACCCGGCAAAGGCCCAGATCAACCAGAACGGCACCAGCACCGAGAAGAACGGCAACTGCCGGCCGACCATCATCGACAGCTCCATCTCATCCAGCCCGGTGACTTTGGCCAAGGTGATGATCGGTGTGCCCAGCGCACCGAAAGCGACGGGCGCGGTATTGGCGATGAGCGCCAGACCCGATGCGGCCAATGGCGAAAAACCCAGGCCGATCAGAATCGCACCGGTCACCGCTACCGGCGTGCCAAAGCCTGCCGCGCCTTCGAAGAACGCACCGAAACAGAAGGCGATCAGCAGCAATTGCAAACGTCGATCATCGGTGATGCGCGCGAGGGAATCCTGCAGCACTTTGAACGAACCGTTCTCCGTGGTCAGGCGATGCAGGAAGATGATGTTGAGGACGATCCAGCCGATCGGCAGCAAGCCGTTCGCCGCGCCGAACAGCGCGGCCGAACCGGCCATGCCCGCTGGCATGTCGAAGGCGAAGATCGAGATCAGCAGGGCCGACGCCAGCGCCAACAGCGCCGCCAGATGCGCCTTGACGTGAAAGAACGCCAGCGCTGCGAGCATCACCACCACCGGCACCGCTGCCATCAGCGTGGAGAGCACCGGGTTGCCGAACGGGTCGTAGATTTGCTGCCAGACCATGATCCACCTCTGCTTATTGTTATTGAGGGCGCAGATCCATTGCATGGGGGTAGGTTGCAAGCAGTATAGGTGGCGTTACGCCGCTGTTCGGCTGCGACGAACAAGCCGACAAACGGTCGATAGTGGCCACTGAATCAACGCGCTTTTGCCCGGTCGTATCTGCGGCTGCGCGCACTGCGTCCCGAAGACGCGGGCAGCGTGGCGATTTCCGTCGTCAAGACCTTGGGTTTTAGGGAAGTGTTGAATGAAGCAAGCGACAACCATGCTGCTCACTGTGACCGCCGCCGTATTGCTCAGCGGCTGTATTGCGGATTTTGATGATGACCATCGCCATGGCCGGCACTACGACCGCGACCATGGCCGCTATTACGACCATGACCGGCGCTGGGACGACCGCGATGACGACCGCCGCGATGGCCGTCGTTATCACCGTGATCGCGATGATGACTGATTGAATGAAGAGGGCGTTCCCGTTAAAGGAACGCCCTCTGTGCATCAGCCTTCAGTTGAAAAAACGAGCGTTCGCCTGGACGCGGGATCGCGCAGGCACCGAGGCCTCGTGATCGAGCAAATGGGTGGCGAGTATGTCGCTCAGAAAACGGAACTGATCGTTGAGGCCGACCACTTCATTGCTGAAATGGTTGCTGGCGGCGGGCATCAGCAGATCGTCGAAATCCTTGTTGAACACCAGCGTCTGCGCCTTGCGCGGCACGACGTGCTGTTGGTAGTAGTTGCTGCCGAACACCGGGAAACTCACGGAGAGGGTGACTTGGGTGTGGATCATGGTGTGAACGCCTCGTTGTGTTTCGGATGAGTCAATCGTGCCTTTCATCATGGGAGGGCGGAAGGCAATCGTGGCGATGGTGGATATCGATGGTGGTGATGGTTGAGGTGACCGCTGCAACTGATGGCCTCTTCGCGAGCAAGCTCGCTCCCACAGGTGCAACACATTTCAAATGTGGGAGCGAGCCTGCTCGCGAAGAGGCCGGAACCTTCAGCATCGAAATCGACTGACCTGCCTATACTCAAACCTGCCCCTCCCCAAGCCAAAGGACACCACCACCGTGAACCCACGAGCGCTGGTCGTCGCCGCACTGCTTTTGCTGGCCGGCTGCGCCTCCTCGGCCCGGGCGCCGGTGAGTGCGCCGCAGGCGGTGGTGGTGTCGGCGCAAACCTGGCAGCAGATCGACCGCGAGATCCTCAGCGCTTCGCAGCAGGCCACCGAGCAGGTCAAGCTGTTCGCCCGTGGCTCGATGGAACATTGGCGCACTCGGGTCTATCAGCAAACTGAAGAAAATTTCATCCCTTGGTTCAGCAGCTACTGGACCCAGGAATGGCTGTCGATGAAGGTCAGTTGGTACACGATCAGCGCCGGCGGTGAGCAGGACGCTTCGGCGAAACGGCTGGCGGCGTATCTGCTTGAGCAATATCAGGAAAAAGTCCTCGCGCCGGTCGCCGTGGAGATCGATCCGGATGCGATCCTGGCGCAGGCCACGGCGTTCTACGCGCAATTGATGGCGCAGCAGATGCCGCTCATCGCCCAGCGTCACGGTGTGCCGATTGCGCAGCTCAACGGGCGCTTGCAGAAGATCCCGGCCATCGCCCTCGGCCCGCCGCCGGCGCGGGATGCGTCGCTGTTCAAAGTCATCAGCACCGAGCCGCTCAACACCCTCCCGGCGTACGCCGCACTGATCGACAAGATCCACACCGACGGGGGCGCCAAGGGCATCTCTTCCACCGAAGCAGCCATGGCCCCGGTGGCCAAGCGCGCCAGCCAGCGCATCGAAGCGGAAATGGCCCCACGCGGCGCCGCCAGTGCAGTGGCGGCAGCAGCCGGGAAACTGGCCGGGGCGATGATTTCGGTCGGCGTGGCCGGCATACGCGCAATCATCCAGGCCAACGACCGCCCTGACAGTGAAGCGCTGATTCGCAGCAGCCTCGGCAACACCTTCGACAAGGCCTGGCAGAAGCTGCTGCAGAACCCGACCACGGGGGTGATGGCCGGCACGCTGCACATGGCCGGGCAGGTCGAAGGTAATCTGGGCGTGAGTGAACCATCGCCTATCGGTGTGAGCGCTGTGCCATAGCGCTTGTACCTGCGAAGTTTTGTTGGCGGCGGTCGCGCCCGGATCAGAGCGGATGCTAGTCTTGCGCAACGCTGTTGTCAGGGAGCCCACATGGGCAATCACAAGATCGAAATTCGCCGCAGTAACGTCGAGAAAATCCTGCTGGCGGCGGAAAAGGTTTTCGCCGAAAAAGGCTTCGGCAGCACCGCCATGGCGGACATCGCTGCCGAAGTGCAGTTGCCGCGCTCCAATCTGCATTACTACTTCAGCACCAAGAGCGAGCTTTACAGTGCGGTGCTGTTCGATCTGCTGGAAGTGTGGAAGCAGGACGCCCTGTGCTTCGAGATGTTCGACGACCCGCGCGTGGTGCTGAGCAGTTACATCCGCGCCAAGATGAACCACTCACGCAGCCGGCCCTATGGCTCGAAAGTCTGGGCCAACGAGATCATCCACGGCGCGCCGACCCTGGGCGAGGCGCTGGATGCGAGCCTGTATGACTGGGCGAAGATGAAGGAAGCGAAGATTCGCCAGTGGGTCGAGGACAAGCGGATTCTGCCGGTGGAGCCGTCGGGATTGCTGTACATGATCTGGGCGTCGACGCAGCATTACGCCGACTTTGATCATCAGGTGAACATTCTCAATGATCATCAGCCGTTGTCGGATATGCAGTTCGAGCGGGCGGTGCAGACCGTGACAGGTGTGATTTTGCGCGGGATCGGGCTGGAGCCTTGAACCCTGTAGTGGCCGGATTGGCCTCTTCGCGAGCAGGCTCGCTCCCTCGCAAAATTGATCGTTCCCACGCTCCGCGTGGGAATGCTTCCAGGGACGCTCCGCGTTCCAATGGGACGCAGAGCGTCCCGGGCTGCATTCCTACGCAGGAGCGTGGGAACGATCAATTAAACCGCGACGTGGTAGGGGTTGCGCGGATCATGATTCCAGTCCAGAAACGGCTTGCCCGTGTCCATCTGCACCATCTCGATGCAGTCGGCCACGGGGCAGGTGATCTGGCACAGGTTGCAGCCCACACATTCCTCATCGATCACTTCATATTTATGCGTACCGTCGGCCTGTTTCAGACTGCCGATCGCCTGGTGTGAGGTGTCCTCACAAGCGATGTGGCAACGCCCGCAACCAATGCACGCCTCCTGGTCAATCTTTGCGATCACCTGGTAGTTGATATCGAGGTACTTCCAATCCGTGGTGTTGCCCACCGCACGCCCGGAAAACTCGGCGATATTGGCGTAACCCTGGCTGTCCATCCACCGCGACAAGCCGTCCTTCATCTCGTCGACAATGCGGAAACCATGCAGCATCGCCGCCGTGCACACCTGCACCGCGCCGCTGCCCAGCGCCATGAACTCAGCGGCGTCGCGCCAGCTGCCGATGCCGCCAATGCCGCAGATCGGCAAACCCTGGGTCTGCGGATCACGGGCAATTTCCGCGACCATGTTCAGAGCAATCGGCTTGACCGCCGAACCGCAATAACCGCCGTGGGTGCTTTTGCTGCCGACGGTGGGCAGGGCGACCATGTGGTCCAGGTCGACGCTGGTGATCGAGTTGATCGTGTTGATCAGCGACACCGCATCGGCGCCACCACGATGCGCCGCCCGGGCAGCGACGCGGATGTCGGTGATGTTCGGGGTGAGTTTGACGATCACCGGCAGCGAGCAGTACGTCTTGCACCAGCGCGTCACCTGTTCGACATACTCCGGCACCTGACCGACGGCCGCGCCCATGCCGCGTTCGGGCATGCCGTGGGGGCAGCCGAAGTTCAGTTCGATGCCGTCGGCGCCAGTGGCCTCGACCAGCGGCAGGATGTGTTTCCACGACTCCTCGACACACGGCACCATCAGCGACACGATCAGCGCGCGATCCGGCCAATCCTTTTTCACCTGAGTGATTTCGCGCAGGTTGATTTCCAGCGAACGGTCGGTGATCAGTTCGATGTTGTTGATGCCCAGCACTTCGCGATTGGCGCCGTAATGCGCCGAATAACGCGAGGAAACGTTGACCGCCGCCGGATCCTCACCCAGGGTTTTCCAGACCACGCCACCCCAGCCCGCTTCGAAGGCGCGGACCACGTTGTAGGCCTTGTCGGTGGGTGGCGCGGAGGCCAGCCAGAACGGGTTGGGCGCTTTGATGCCGGCGAAGACTATCGAGAGATCGGCCATTTACGCAGCCTCCACGTTGAGCATCAGTTGAGCGTTGATCGCCTCGGCGGCGCGTTTGCCGTGCTGCACTGCTTGCACGGTGAGGTCCTGATCGAGGCTGGTGCAGTCGCCGCCGGCATACACGCCGGGGACGCTGGTGCGCAGGTGTTCGTCGACCTCGATGCGTTCGCCCTGACGTTTGAGCTCGCGCGCCAACGGATCGCTGAGAGCGCTGTCATCGAAGCTCTGGCCGATCGCTTTGAAGATCGCATCGGCAGCCAGCTCGAAGGTTTCTCCGGTGGTTTGCAGACGGCCTTCAACCAGATCGGTGCGGGCGAAACGCATGCCGCGCACGCGGCCCTGATCATCAAGCAACACTTGCTCCGGTTGCGCCCAGGTCAGCAATCGCACCTGATTGGCTTTGGCGATGTCCTGCTCATGGTGGGTGGCGCCCATGTCTGCGGCACCACGGCGATACACCAGATTGACGTCGCGCGCGCCGAGGCGGGCCATCTGCACGGCCATGTCGATCGCGGTGTTGCCGGCGCCGAGAACGATGCAGCGTTCAGCCAAGGGCAGTTGCGTGAGGTCATCGGCCTGGCGCAGTTCGCGGATGTAATCGGTGGCGGCGAGCAGGCCCGGCGCGTCTTCGTGGGCCAGACCGAGTTGCTTGCTGGCATTCAGGCCGAGGCCGAGGAATACCGCGTCAAACTGCTGATGCAGTTCGCTGAGGGTGAGGTTTGCACCGAGTTTCTGGCCGTGGCGGATTTCAATGCCGCCAATCTGCAGGAGAAAGTCCAGTTCCTTCTGCGCGTAGTCATCGACCAGTTTGTACTTGGCGATGCCGTACTCGTTGAGCCCGCCGGCCTTTTCCCGTGCTTCGAAAATCACCACGTCATGCCCGTGCATCGCGCTGCGATGAGCGCAAGACAACCCGGCCGGCCCGGCGCCGACCACGGCGATACGTTTGCCCGTGGCCGGGGCGCGCTGGAACGGATGCTCGGCGAAATGCGCGTTGTCCACGGCGTAACGTTGCAGCAGACCAATCAGCACGGGCGCGCATTCCTGCGCGTTGTTGCGCACGCAGGCTTGCTGGCAGAGGATTTCCGTCGGACAGACCCGCGCGCAACTGCCGCCGAGGATGTTTGCCGAAAGGATTTTCTGCGCCGCGCCCTGGACGTTGTCCTGATGGATGTTGCGGATGAACGACGGGATATCGATTTCGCTGGGGCACGCATTGACGCAAGGCGCGTCGTAGCAATACAGACAGCGCGAGGCTTCCAGATGCGCCTGCCGGGAATTGAGCGGTGGCGCCAGATCAGTGAAATGGCCGGCGAGGGCGGCCGCGCTTTCGTGCGGGTGGGGGAGGTGGTTCAGGGTTTCGATCACGGTTTATGGCCTCATGGCTAATTGAGGTGCTGCCTCTGATGGGCAGTGGTTGATCGTTCCCACGCTCTGCGTGGGAATGCCTCAAGGGACGCTCTGCGTTCCAATGGGACGCAGAGCGTCCCGGGCTGCATTCCCACGCAGAGCATGGGAACGATCACTAGGGGTCAGCGTTTAACGGCAGTCGGTTTATGCAACTCCGCCCGCTTGCTCAACAAATCAAACACCGCCGGGTAGGCCGGCCGTTCGATGTAGCGTCCGGCGCCGCGTTCGGCGCGCAGGTCGCCGTCGGCCCAGACCACGCGGCCCTGGCTGACGGTGTGGCTCGGCACACCCCGCACGGTCTTGCCTTCGAAAATGTTGAAGTCCACCTGCTGATGGTGGGTCTTGGCGGAAATGGTCCGCGTGCCTTGCGGATCCCACAGCACCAGATCGGCATCGGCGCCCACGCGGATCGCACCTTTGCGTGGATACAGATTGAAAATCTTCGCTGTGTTGGTGGAGGTCAGCGCGACGAAATCCTGCATCGACAATCGTCCGGAGTTGACGCCTTCATCCCACAGCACCGCCATGCGGTCTTCGATACCGGCGGTGCCGTTGGGAATCTTGCTGAAGTCGTCGCGGCCGGCGGCTTTCTGCTCGGCGCAGAAGCAGCAGTGGTCGGTGGCGGTGGTGTGCAGATTGCCGTTCTGCAGCCCGTGCCACAGCGCCTCCTGATGGCCGCGCGGACGGAACGGCGGGCTCATCACGTAGCCGGCGGCGGTCTGCCAGTCCGGGTGTTGATAGACGCTGTCGTCAAGCAGCAAGTGCCCGGCCAGCACCTCGCCGTAAACCGGCTGGCCCTTGCTGCGGGCATAGGTGATTTCGTCCAGAGCTTCCTTGGTGGAAACGTGCACCAGGTACAACGGCGTGCCGATGGTTTCGGCGATACGGATCGCCCGGCTCGCGGCTTCACCTTCGACCTGCGAAGGTCGCGACAGCGGATGCGCCTCCGGCCCGGTAATGCCCTGGGCCATCAGCTTGCGTTGCAGGTGATAGACCAGCTCGCCATTTTCCGCGTGCACGGTCGGCACCGCACCGAGTTCCAGGCAGCGCTCGAAACTCGCCACCAGAGTGTCGTCGGCGGCCATGATCGCGTTCTTGTAGGCCATGAAATGCTTGAAGCTGTTGATGCCGTGGTGGCTGACCAACTCGGCCATTTCCTCGCGCACCTGCTCGCTCCACCAGGTGATCGCGACGTGGAAGCCATAGTCCGACGCAGACTTTTGCGCCCAGCCGCGCCACTGATGAAACGCCTCCATCAGCGATTGCTGCGGATTGGGAATAACGAAGTCGATGATCGAGGTAGTGCCGCCGGCCAGGCCGGCAGCGGTGCCGCTGTAGAAATCTTCGCTGGCAACGGTGCCCATGAACGGCAGTTGCATATGCGTATGCGGGTCGATGCCGCCGGGCATCAGGTATTGGCCACTGCCGTCGAGCATTTCTGTGCCGGCGGGAATGTCGAGATTTTCACCAATGGCTTTGATCACGCCGTCAGCGCAATAGACGTCGGCGCGGTAACTTTCATCATGGGTAACAACGGTGGCGCCACGGATCAACAGAGACATTCCGGATTCCTCGCAGGCATGACCGACTTGTGCCGGTTCTAGATGTTTTATTGAATTACAGCGGCGCAGTTCGTATTCCTGTCATCGCTGTCAGGAATAGAAACTAGTCGCGATTTCAAGAATGATCAAGAATATTTTTTATAAGCTTATAGCTTGTTTAAGCTGCTGAAAAATAACGATAAAAACTGGAAATCACCAAAATGGTGAGGCTGCTAACCATTTTGACGCACTTGACAGGATGGAAATATGAGCAAGATTTCCTATGTGAAATCAGCCGCTTGAAGTTGTACTGCGGTTGCGGGTTCACCGACAAAAATAAATGCAGTGCACCAGTTTGAGTCCTGACACTTCGGACAACTTGCCCGACGTTTAGCCTGAGCGTTCAGACAAGTTTTCCCGGACTCATCGAATATTCAATTAAAACTGATGAATATCAGAAAGTTGCAAAGCGTTCAGTGCACCGCCCAAGCGTTAAGCGCCAGACCCGGCACGTTTATTGATGCCGCCGCTGACACCATGGCCGGTGCATGAAAGTTGTCAGTTCCTCCGGCCATCGTCCGGCTGGCGTCGTATGCGCCAGCCGCCTGATGAGCAAAAAATAATCAGAAGAACAGTGGAGCGGCCATGCAACAGACCAGATCACAAGTGACCGAGCGCGACGGCTTGTACGAGCTCGAAGCGGGCAGTGATGTCCTCGACAGTCCCCGCTACAACCACGACATGGCACCGACCAAGGTGCGCGAACGCACCTGGAACAAATGGCACATCACCGCGCTGTGGGTCGGGATGTCGATTTGCGTGCCGACCTACACCCTCGGCGGCGTGCTCACCGCCTATTTCGGCTTGAGCGTCGGCGAAGCGCTGTTGGCGATTCTGTTTGCCAACGTCATCGTGTTGATTCCACTGACCCTCAATGCTTTCCCTGGCACCAAGTACGGCATTCCGTTTCCGGTGCTGTTGCGCTCGTCGTTCGGCATTCTCGGTTCCAACGTGCCGTGCCTGATCCGCGCGTTGGTGGCGTGTGGCTGGTTCGGCATCCAGACCATGTTCGGCGGCCTGGCGATTCACCTGTTTCTCGGCTCGGTGTTCGAGGGCTGGAAATCCCTCGGCGGCACGGGCGAGGTGATCGGTTTCATGGTGTTCTGGGCGCTGAATCTGTGGGTGGTGATTCGCGGTGCCGAGTCGATCAAATGGCTGGAAACCTTGTCGGCGCCGTTGCTGGTGGCAGTGGGCGTCGGCTTGCTGGTGTGGGCGATGCCCAATGTGTCGATGACTGAGTTGCTGGCGATCCCGCCCAAGCGTCCGGAAGGCGCCAGCGTGGTGAGTTACTTCGCGGCAGGGCTGACGGCAATGGTCGGGTTCTGGGCCACGCTGTCGCTGAACATTCCCGACTTCAGTCGCTACGCCAAGAGTCAGAAGGATCAGATCCTCGGGCAGATTTTCGGCCTGCCGCTGACCATGTTCCTCTTCGCTGCGCTGGGCGTAGTGATGACCGCCGCATCGGTGAAACTGGTCGGCGTCACCGTGTCCGACCCGGTCACGCTGATCGGCCATATCCAGAGCCCAGTGTGGGTCGCTGTGGCCATGGCGCTGATCATCGTTGCCACACTGTCGACCAACACCGCCGCCAATATCGTCTCGCCAACCAATGACTTCCAGAACATCGCGCCGAAGGTGATCAACCGCACCAAAGCGGTGTTGCTCACCGGTCTGGTCGGGCTGGTGCTGATGGGCCATGAACTGCTGAAAAAGCTTGGCCTGATCGTTTCCGACATCAGCCTGGAAACCGTGTATTCGAACTGGCTGCTGGGCTACTCAAGCCTGCTCGGGCCGATCGCCGGGATCATGGTGGTGGATTATTTCCTGATCAAGAAACAGCGCCTGGACCTCGCCGGGCTGTACCGCGATGACGTGTATCCGGCGTGGAACTGGGCCGGTTTTCTCGCCTTTGGCGTGCCGGTGGCGCTGACCTTGCTGTCGCTGGGCAGCGACGCGTTCAGCTGGTTCTACAGCTATGGCTGGTTCACCGGCTCGGCGTTGGGCGGGATTATTTATTACGGGTTGTGCGTGATGCGGGCGCAGCCTACGGTCGTGAAAACAGCGGTGTAACACATGATCGTTCCCACGCTCTGCGTGGGAATGCAGCCCGGGACGCTCCGCGTCCCAACAGCGGACGCAGAGCGTCCATGGATGAATGCCCACGCAGAGCATGGGCACTATCGGCATCAGCATTGAGGAGATCCCCATGAACGCAGCCGTAGACGTTCTGCAATCCGCCCATCAGCACATCAACCGCGATCGCCTCTGGGTCTCGCTCATGGAACTGGCGAAACTCGGCGCCACGATCAAGGGCGGCGTCTGTCGCCTGGCCCTGACCGACCTCGACCGCCAGGCCCGCGACCTGTTCGTGCAGTGGTGCAAGGACGCCGGTTGCAACGTCACGGTCGATGCCGTCGGCAACATTTTCGCCCGGCGCGCCGGGCGCAACCCGAACCTGCCGCCGGTGATGACCGGCAGCCACATCGACACCCAGCCCACCGGCGGCAAGTTCGACGGTTGCTTCGGCGTGCTCGCCGGCGTCGAAGTGCTGCGCACCCTCAACGACCTTGGCGTGGAAACCGAAGCGCCGCTGGAAGTGGTGGTCTGGACCAACGAAGAGGGCTCTCGCTTCGCCCCGTGCATGATGGGCTCCGGAGTCTTCGCCGAGAAATTCACCCTCGAAGAAACCCTCGCCAAGGTCGATGCCGACGGCGTCACCGTTGGCGAGGCGCTGAATGCCATCGGCTACGCCGGCCCGCGCCAGGTCAGCGGGCACGCAGTCGGCGCCTATTTCGAAGCGCACATCGAGCAAGGCCCGATCCTCGAGGACGAAGAGAAAACCATCGGCGTGGTACTCGGCGCGCTCGGGCAGAAGTGGTTCGACCTGAAATTGCGCGGCGTCGAAGCCCACGCCGGCCCGACGCCGATGCACCTGCGCAAGGACGCCTTGGTCGGGGCTTCGGTGATCGTCGGCGCCGTCAACCGCGCCGCCCTCGGTCATCAGCCCCACGCCTGCGGCACGGTCGGCTGCCTGCAAGCCTATCCCGGCTCGCGCAACGTGATCCCCGGCGAAGTGCGCATGACCCTCGACTTCCGGCATCTGGAGCCAGCGCGGCTGGATTCGATGATTGCCGAAGTGAAACAAGTCATCGATGCGACCTGCGAAGAGCACGGCCTCACCTATGAACTGACCCCGACCGCCGACTTCCCGCCGCTGTACTTCGAAAAGGGCTGTGTAGAGGCGGTGCGCGGCGCCGCGAAAGGGCTGGGTCTGTCGCACATGGACATTGTCAGTGGCGCCGGGCATGACGCGATCTTTCTCGCCGAGCTAGGCCCGGCCGGGATGATCTTTGTGCCATGCGAGGGTGGGATCAGCCACAACGAAATCGAAAATGCAGCGCCGGATGATCTGGCGGCGGGGTGCGCGGTGTTGCTAAGGGCGATGCTCGCGGCTTCGGCGATGGTGGCGGCCAGCGAGCGTGCCGCCTAAGGTAAACACACCCACAGGGGATTTCTGGCGATTTTGAGGCCGCGGCACGATCCCGAACCGCTGCGGTCGTACTCTTCACCTAGCCGCATCACAGTGTGGAGATCCAATGAGCCAGGAAGTCCTGACCACCGAAACCAACCGTCGCCAGTTGCAGCAGATCATCGCCGGGCTGTCGGACGGGGTGATTCTGCTGGAACTCGACAAAAGCATTCTCTGGGCCAACGAAGCGGCGCTGACCATGCACGGTGTCAGCACCATCGGTGATCTGGGCAGCAACGCCGACGAGTACGCCAAACGCTTCACGCTGCGCTATCGCAACAATCATGTCTTGCCGCCGGACAACTACCCGATCAGCCGCGTCGCCCGCTGCGAGGCGTTCAATGATGTGCTGATCGAAGTCTCGTCCGTGGACGACCCGGAGCGGGTCTGGGTGCATAGCGTGCGCAGCATGGTGCTGACCGACCGCGTCGGCCAGCCCGAGTCGCTGGTGCTGATCATGAGCGACGTTACCGACTGGGCCAACGCCGAGCAGCGTTTCGAAAAAACCTTCAACGCCAACCCCGCGCCGGCAGTGATCTGTCGTCTCAGCGATTTGCGTTACATCAAGGTCAACCCGGGCTTTCTGGAAATGACCGGCTATTCCCGCGATCAGGTGATCGGCACCTCGGCGTATGAAATCGATATTTTCGAACAAGCCGATCAGCGCGATCTGGCCGTTCAGCGCTTGCGCGATGTCGCGACCATTCCGCAAATGCAGGCGGAACTGCGCCTCCCCGACGGTGGCAGTAAACAGGTGATCGTTGCCGGTCAGCCGCTGCTGCTCAATGACGAAAATTGCATGCTGTTCTCCTTCGTCGACATGGAGCCTCGGCGCCGGGTCGAAGTGGCCTTGCGTCAGAGCGAGGAGCGCTTTGCCAAGGCTTTTCGTCTGACTCCGGTGCCGATTCTGATCTGCACCGCTGAAAAGCAGGAGGTCATCGACGTCAACCAGGCGTTCCTAGATACCCTGGCCTATGACAGCGATGACGTACTCGGCAAAACCGTGACGCAGCTGAGCTTCATCCACGATGACAGCGCGCGCACGCGACTGCTGTCGGCCTTGGCGAAGAACGGTCGGGTCGATCGGGTCGACGTGCCGGTGCGCAAGAAGGACGAGGAGTTGCTGGAATGTGCGGTCTCGGCCGACACCGTGAACATTCACGACACGTCCTGCTATTTGCTGGTGCTGATGGACATGACCGAGCGCAAGCGCACTGAGCTTGAGCTGGTCGCGGCGATTGAAGAGGTGATGAAGGATGCGTCGTGGTTCAGCCGGACGCTGATCGAAAAGCTGGCCAACGTGAAGAAGATCAACTCGCCGCAGCTGCCAAGTGCCTCGTTCACTGACCTGACGGCCCGTGAGCGCGATGTGCTGGGCTTGATCTGTGAAGGACTGGCGGACAAGGAGATCGCCGCGCGGTTGAAACTGGCGCCCAATACCGTGCGCAATCATGTTGCCACTGTGTACTCGAAAATCGATGTGCATAGCCGCAGCGAGGCGATCGTCTGGGCTCGGGAGCGTGGTTTGTTTTCGGGAGAGTGGGGCACCAAGGGCCAGCGCTGAGAGGTGCAAATGCACTAGTTACAAGGGTGCAAATTCATGTATTGGCCAAGGCGTTGTGTTCTTAGGCTGGTGGGGTGCGGTGTAGACCATTTCGGGTTTGCGATCGTGCCCCTTTTGAAACAGTCATAGGAACAACGTCAATGATGAATCTTGCGCAGTTGCGCGCTCGGCTTGAGCACAGTTTTGCGCCGCTGGCTTGTGAGTGTTCGGTGGATGGTGATCATTCGCTGACGGTCAAGTTGTATCACCGGGATTCGGGGCAGGTGGATCTGGTGATCAGCGGGCTGGATCTGGCTTCGCTGCGTACGCCTGGGGCGGTCGAGGCGTTGGTGGATGAGTTGCGGTATGAGCTTGAGAGCAATTCCTTGCGTTCTTCGCGGGATCCGGATTTGGCTTAAGCGCGCTTTGGTCTTGGCGGCCTTTGGGCCGGCCATGCTCTGGGGGGGTTGGGTGTATATCCGTTTCTGCGGGTGTTGCGGCTGGCGGTTTCGCCCTTACGGCGAGTCACCTTTTGGCAAACGCCGGAATGCCGGCCCAGCCCAAAGGAACCAAAAGATCTTCGTCCTGACGTTCGGCCCGCTCGCTGAGGCTCGGGGTTCCTACGCTCCGGGATCAAAAGCTTCACTCGAGCTAACGCTCATCGTGTGTAGGAGCTGCCGAAGGCTGCGATCTTTTGATTTCGATGTTCTGTGGGAGCGAGCCTGCTCGCGATGAGGCCCTCGCCGGCAACGATGATCTCAATCCAGCCCTCTGCCGGAAAATCCCCGCAAAACCGACAGCCAATCCCAGTCAATCTCCCCAATCCACTGGCGCTAACAAGGCGCTCAGCTATAAAGAATGAGTGGTCAGGTCTTCCGCGGCCGGTTGGGTTGCGGGAGTTTGTCTCTCTTTACCGCGGGTCGTCCTATGAATAATCCTGGGAAACGCGTATTGCCGTTGGCTTTTCTTGCAGTGTTGTTGGCCGGTTGTGCCAGTCCTCCACCCCCTGCGCCTGTCGCGCCGCCGCCTCCGCCGGAACGTCGGTGTGAGGTGCTGGAGAATACTGAGGTTGCCGGGGATATGTATGTCGATGGGCAGGTAACGCGCCACATCACCACTACCCGTTGCATAACCCAATAACACTCGCGATTCCTCGATTTCACGAGGCCTGGAACCCAGCAGTGACCCTGTGGGAGCGAGCCTGCTCGCGAAGGCGTGGTATCAGTCAAAACACAGCTGACTGACCCAACGCCTTCGCGAGCAGGCTCGCTCCCACACGGGTTAGCAATTTGCCCTGGAAATCAGGACAGGAACCCGCCATCCACATTCAGCGCCACGCCGGTGGTGTAGCTCGACGCATCGCTGGCCAGGTACAACACCGCGCCGGCCATTTCGCTTGGGTCGGCTACGCGTTTAAGCGGGATCTGGGTCAGTGCCTGTTTCAGAATCGCATCGTTCTTGACCAGCGCCGAGGCGAATTTGGTGTCGGTCAGGCCGGGGAGCAGGGCGTTGCAGCGGATGCCGAATTGCGCGCATTCCTTGGCGAAGACTTTGGTCATGTTGATGACAGCCGCTTTGGTCACCGAATAAATGCCCTGGAAGATACCCGGTGAGATGCCGTTGATCGAGGCGACGTTGATGATGCTGCCGCCACCGTTTTCGCGCATCAGCTTGCCGGCTTCGACCGACATGAAGAAGTAGCCGCGAATGTTCACATCGATGGTCTTCTGGAACGCACCGAGATCGGTGTCGAGCACGTTGCAGAATTGCGGGTTGGTTGCGGCGTTGTTGACGAGGATGTCGAGGCGGCCGAATTGTTCCTTGATCCCGGCGAAGACCTGGCTGATCTGCTCCATCTCACCGATATGGCAGGCCACGGCTGTTGCCTTGCCGCCGGCGGCGGTGATGGCGTCGGCGACGTGTTGGCAGCCTTCGAGCTTGCGGCTCGAGACGATCACGTGGGCGCCTTGCTGGGCCAGCAGTTTGGCGATGGCTTCACCGATGCCACGGCTGGCGCCGGAGACGAAAGCGATTTTGCCGTCGAGGTCGAACAACTGAGTCTTGGACATGGGTTTCCCTTGTTGAAAGTCTTGTTATTGGCCCGGATCAGAGGCTGGATTTCTGGATGACCTGCAGGCTCATCTGCTCCAGCAGTTTGTTCATGTGAATGAACTGCGCGAAGCGTTTGTCCTGCGTCTGGCCATGGTAGAAGCGGTAGTAGATCTGCTGCACGATGCCGGCCAGGCGGAACAGGCCGTAGGTGTAGTAGAAGTCGAAATTGTCGATGCGGATGCCCGCGCGCTCGGCGTAGTAGTCGACGAATTCGCGGCGGGTCAGCATTCCCGGTGCGTGGCTTGGCTGGCGGCGCATCAGTTGCACCGGTGCCGGGTCGCCGGCTTCGATCCAGTAGGCGAGGGTGTTGCCCAGATCCATCAGCGGGTCGCCGAGGGTGGTCAGTTCCCAGTCGAGCACGCCGATGATCTGCATCGGATTGGCCGGGTCGAGGATGACGTTGTCGAAGCGGTAGTCGTTGTGGACGATGCTCGACGTCGGGTGGTCGGCCGGCATCTTGTCGTTGAGCCAGGCTTTGACCGCTTCCCAGTGCGGCGCGTCCGGGGTCAGGGCTTTTTCGTAGCGCTCGCTCCAGCCCTTGATCTGCCGCGCGACGTAGCCTTCGGGCTTGCCCAGGTCGCCGAGGCCGCAGGCGTTGTAATCGACCCGGTGCAGTTCGACGAACCGGTCGATGAAGCTTTTGCACAGCGCTTCGGTTTTCGCCGAATCAAGGCCCAGTTCCGGCGGCAGTTCGGCGCGCAGGATGATGCCTTTGACCCGTTCCATCACATAGAACTCGGCGCCGATAACGGCTTCGTCAGTGCAATGCACGTAGGCCTTCGGGCAATACGGAAAGCCGTCGCGCAGTTGGTTGAGAATGCGGAATTCACGGCCCATGTCATGGGCGGATTTGGCCTTGTGGCCGAACGGCGGGCGGCGCAGAACCAATTCCTGCTCCGGGTATTCCAGCAGGTAGGTCAGGTTCGACGCGCCGCCGGGAAACTGGCTGATCTGCGGCGTGCCGGTCAGGCCGGGAATGTGCGCCTTGAGGTACGGATCGATCAGGCTGGCATCGAGTTCTTCGCCCGCGCGGATCCGGGTGGACTGGTCAGTAAGCGCCATGCTTATCCCTTCTGCTTATTTTGGAGGCCAGACATCATTGGCTAATCTAATGGCGCGCTCGGGTGCTCACAAGCGCGGGTCGGTCTTATAGGTTAGCGTGTTGCTGGATAATCAACTTTGAGAATGGGGCGAGCAGCGGCGCAGACCGAGGATCCTGCGCGCCTTAATGCACGCGCTGGTTACTCAGTTTTGGCGGCAGGGCGACAGGCGTCAGCACCGGTTGCCCGGAGAAAAACGCCATCAGGTTCTTCCCCACCAGTTCAACGGTGCCTTGGGTGGCTTCGGGGGAGAGCCCGGCGACGTGGGGAGTCAGCACAACGTTGCTGAGGTGTTTCAGGGCATCAGGCACTTCCGGTTCGTGATCGAATACATCCAGTGCAGCGCCGGCGATACGACGTTGTTCGAGTGCAGTGATCAGGTCTGCCGTTGCGATAACGCTGGCGCGGGCGATGTTGACGATAAATCCCTTGGGGCCGAGGGCATCGAGCACGGCTCGCGTGACCAGATGTTGAGTAGCAATGCCACCCGGCGTGGCAACGACCAGAAAGTCCGAGGCTCGCGCCAGATCGGTCGGTGTCGAGCAGAACGCATAAGCGACGTCACTGCGCACCTGGCGGTTGTGGTAGCTGATCTGCATGTCGAAACCCAGCTCCGCACGCTTGGCAATCGCCATGCCCACGGCGCCCAGCCCGAGGATGCCCAGACGCTTGCCGGCCAGCGACGGGCGCATGATTTTCGGCCATTCACCGCGGCGCACGGCGGCATCACAGCGCGGGATGTCGCGGACCAATGCCAGCAGCAATGCCATCGCATGATCGGCCACTGACGAGGCGTTGACACCGGCGCCATTGGTGACGGTGATCCCGCGGTCGCTGGCCGCTTGCAGGTCTACCTGTTCATAACCGGCGCCGATCACCGTGATGATTTTCAGGGCGGGCAGGGCGCTGATCTCTTGCGCAGTCAGGCCCAGCGGGCCGCGAGTGAGCACGGCGTCGATGCGACTGCCATGGGTGGCGATGGCTTGCGCGCGTTCGGCTGGCGTTGGTGCAAGGATCAGGTGGAATCCCTGATGCTCAAGAATCGGCAGATAGTCATTGATCGTTTCAACCAGTACCAGAACGGTTGCGGGCATTGCGCGGCTCCTGTGATTGGCGGCGGGTGGGTCGCGAAAGTCGACTCAGAGTGCTGAATCCGCAGCGGCTTGGCAATCGTTGCATTCAAGCAGTGGTGCTTTGATTCTGGACGGGTTCGTGGAACAAGCAAGTACGCAGGCATGGCGCACGACCCATCAGCTGACGTATTGCGCAACACCATTACCGAACGACCAGTTCTCTTTCTTTACCTCCAGCAGATTGATGAACACATCCTCCAGGCGAATACCCAGTTGCGCATGCAGGCACTCGGCAATGGTTTTGAACAGCAATTGTTTCTTTTCCACGCTGCGCCCTTCGCTGATGGTGATCTGGATGAACACCACGCCGTCGCTGCGCTGGATGCCGAGGTATTGCGGGTCATAAACGAAATGCTGGGCGTCATGTTCGTTGAGAATCTGGAAGTTGTCGTGCTCGGGCACATCGATACAGCTGCGCAGGGCGGCGTAGATCTGTTCGCCGATGCGCCTGGCGAAAGTGGGGTCGGGGTTTTGCTGGATGTCGACGCGGACCAGTGGCATGGGAGGCTCCTTGGGTTATGGCTTCTCACACGCTAGATCAAGGGCAGGGTTCTGGCAGGTAATTGGTCTGGAATATCGCAAATTCCGTGTATGAGGCGGCTTACGTGACTCGCGGATTTTGCCTACGGGAATGGCAGATGCGTCTGCTGGTCAGCACCCGTATGGATGCGAAATCATCACGCCTCAGAGCAGCTTGCGCGATAGCTGCCACCAGCCAGGGAAGGCGAATGCTTCAAAACGACCGGGAAAACCTCGAACTGGACAAGCTGATGAATGAAATACGCAAGCTTGTGGCCGAGAGGAAAAAACTTGTGGCGGAAGAAAAAAAGATGAAATGGGAAACCTATTTCTACCCGGTTGCGGTAGTGGCCGGAATGTTGACCGCGACAGCGGCCTTGATCGGCCTTTCGCTCAAGTTATGAATGTGCGCGTTTCGCTCTATCCAACCCGTTACCCGCGAAAAAGGAAATCACCATGAGTACGTTCGACCGCCAAGCCATGATTGACCGTTCCGATCGAGAGCACGACGAGTACGTAGAAAGGTTACGCCTCAAGCAGCGAGGCGACATCGTTCCGATCCTCGCATTGCTGAGTCTTGCTTTGCTTTGCATGTCGTTTGGCTTTCTGGTCGCTCGATTGATCTGATCGTTCCGGCTGCGCACGGTGCCGGAAAAACTGCCAGAAAACGACATGCAGCGTAGCTGGAAACGGCAAAAAGCATTCCGAAAACGACTCCCCATCGGTCTGCTCCGCACAACCATTCCTCAGCTAAGTCTTTGCTTGCATTGATTTATCACGGAGAATCGCGCCCCTGTTTCGGCCGGAGCATGTCTGTCGGTTTTTTCCGGCGCGTCCTGACCGAGTGGCAAGTGACCGGAATGCGGAGATCCGACCGGATGAATGATCAGGCCAATAGCCTCGAAAAGCGTTTCGACGCAGCAGCACCCGCTGAACTTTCGAGCTGGAATCGCCAGGACACCACCTGGATGCTGGGACTGTTTGGGACGGCCATTGGCGCCGGCACCCTGTTTTTGCCGATCAACGCAGGATTGGGTGGCTTCTGGCCGCTGGTGATCCTCGCGCTGCTGGCCTTCCCGATGACGTTTTACGCGCACCGTGGCCTGACCCGTTTTGTGCTGTCCGGTCGCGAAGGCGCCGATATCACCGAAGTGGTCGAGCAGCATTTCGGTATCAAGGCCGGTGCCTTGATCACGCTGCTGTACTTCTTTGCCATCTTCCCGATCTTGCTGATCTACAGCGTCGGCCTGACCAACACGGTCGCCAGTTTCCTCGAACACCAACTGCACATCACGCCGCCGCCGCGCGCGTTGCTGTCGTTCGTGCTGATTCTCGGGCTGCTGGCCGTGGTACGTTGCGGTGAGCAGGCGATTGTCAAAGCCATGAGCCTGATGGTCTATCCGTTCATCGTTGCGCTGCTGTTCCTCGCCGTGTACCTGATTCCGCACTGGAACGGCGGCATCCTCGCCACCGCCTCGCAAGTGCCGGCGCCGTCAGCGCTGCTGCATACGCTGTGGCTGGCGATTACGGTGATGGTGTTCTCGTTCAACCATTCGCCGATCATCTCGGCGTTCGCGATGGACCAGAAGCGTCGTTACGGTGTGCACGCCGATGAGCGCAGCTCACAGATCCTCGCGCGCGCTCATGCATTAATGGTCATTTTGGTGCTGTTCTTCGTATTCAGTTGCGTGCTGACCCTGTCGCCGGAGCAACTGGCTGAGGCGAAAGAGCAGAATCTGTCGATCCTGTCGTACCTGGCCAACCACTTCAGCAACCCGACCATCGAGTTTGCGGCGCCGTTGATTGCGTTTGTGGCGATCTCCAAGTCTTTCCTCGGTCATTACATCGGGGCCAGCGAAGGCCTCAAGGGCCTGATCGTCAAGAGCGGCAGACGTCCGGGCGCCAAGGCGCTGGATCGCATCGTGGCGGCGTTCATGCTGGTGATCTGCTGGATCGTCGCAACGCTTGATCCGAGCATCCTGGGCATGATCGAAACCGTCGGTGGGCCGGTGATTGCGGCAATCCTGTTCCTGATGCCGATGTACGCGATTCGCAAGGTGCCAGCGATGGCGCGCTATCGCGGTCAGGCGTCGAACGTGTTTGTTACGGCAGTCGGGCTGGTGGCGATTTCGGCGCTGGTTTACAAGCTGGCTGTGTAATCACTGATCGTTCCCACGCTCTGCGTGGGAATGCCTCTTGTGACGCTCTGCGTCACGCTTGGGGACGCAGAGCGTCCGGGGCTGCATTCCCACGCGGAGCGTGGGAACGATCAGAATGCTTGCCCGGCAGGCATAAAAAAACGCCGCTCATCTCACGATGGGCGGCGTTTTTTATTGCCTTGCAGCGTTAGGCTTGAACGACCGGGATCTTGGCGTTCGCAGCAGCTTCACGGAACTCGGCGATCTGGTCGAAGGACAGGTAGCGGTAGACATCGGCCGCCATGCTGTCGATCTTGCCAGCGTATTCCATGTACTCCTCGACGGTCGGCAGGCGACCCAGGATCGAAGCAACGGACGCCAGCTCGGCCGAGGCCAGGTAGACGTTCGCGCCGTCGCCCAGACGGTTCGGGAAGTTACGGGTCGACGTGGAGACCACGGTGCTGTTCGGCTCAACGCGTGCCTGGTTACCCATGCACAGCGAGCAGCCTGGCATTTCCATGCGAGCGCCAGCCTTGCCGTAGATGCCGTAATAGCCTTCTTCGGTCAGTTGGTGAGCGTCCATCTTGGTCGGCGGCGACAGCCACAGACGGGTTGGCAGCTGACCCTTGACCTGATCCAGCAGTTTACCGGCAGCGCGGAAGTGACCGATGTTGGTCATGCACGAACCGATGAACACTTCGTCGATCTTCTCGCCAGCAACGCTGGACAGCAGACGGGCGTCGTCCGGATCGTTCGGCGCGCAGAGCACAGGCTCGTTGATCTCGGCCAGATCGATTTCGATGACTTCGGCGTATT
Source organism: Pseudomonas sp. Sample_11 (assembly GCF_004307505.1). Classification (NCBI taxonomy): domain Bacteria; kingdom Pseudomonadati; phylum Pseudomonadota; class Gammaproteobacteria; order Pseudomonadales; family Pseudomonadaceae; genus Pseudomonas; species Pseudomonas sp. Sample_11. Next base: position 91,669 of record NZ_RCOD01000053.1, on the reverse strand, counting down.
CGGCGTCGGCATCGGCTTCCATCAGCTCAGGATTGGCGATCCAGGCTTCCATCGCTTGAGCACGACGTTCCAGGGTACGCGCATCGCCGTAGCCTTCGCCGATCATCCAGCGCAGCAGGGTGATGTTGGACTGCAGGTACTCGGTGATCGACTCTTTCGACAGCTTGATGGTGCAACCGGCAGCCGAACGTTCGGCCGAGGCGTCGGACAGTTCGAACGCCTGCTCCAGGGTCAGACCTTCCAGGCCTTCGATTTCCAGGATGCGGCCGGAGAAGGCGTTTTTCTTGCCTTTCTTCTCGACGGTCAGCAGACCGTTCTGGATAGCGAAGTACGGAATGGCATGAACCAGGTCACGCAGGGTGATGCCAGGTTTCATCTTGCCTTTGAAGCGCACCAGGATCGATTCCGGCATGTCCAGTGGCATTACACCAGTGGCCGCAGCGAACGCGACCAGACCGGAACCGGCCGGGAACGAGATGCCCATCGGGAAACGGGTGTGCGAGTCACCACCGGTACCGACGGTGTCCGGCAGCAGCATGCGGTTCAGCCACGAGTGGATGATGCCGTCGCCCGGACGCAGGGAAACGCCGCCGCGGGTCATGATGAAGTCAGGCAGGGTGTGGTGGGTGGTCACGTCGATCGGCTTCGGATAAGCCGCGGTGTGGCAGAACGACTGCATCACCAGATCAGCGGAGAAGCCCAGGCACGCCAGGTCTTTCAGTTCGTCACGGGTCATGGGACCGGTGGTGTCCTGAGAACCCACGGTGGTCATCTTCGGTTCGCAGTAGGTGCCAGGACGCACGCCCTGGCCTTCTGCCAGACCGCAAGCCTTGCCGACCATTTTCTGCGCCAGGGTGAAACCCTTGGTGCTTTCAGCCGGAGCTTCCGGCTTCTTGAACAGGTCGAACGCTGGCAGACCCAGCTCGGCGCGAGCCTTCTCGGTCAGGCCACGGCCGATGATCAGCGGGATACGACCGCCGGCACGGACTTCGTCCAGCAGCACCGGGGTTTTCATTTCGAAAGTGGTGATGACTTCGTCGGTACCGTGCTTGCAGACTTTGCCAGCGTGCGGGTACAGGTCGATCACGTCGCCCATGTTCATGTTCGACACGTCGAACTCGATAGGCAGGGCGCCGGCATCTTCCATGGTGTTGTAGAAGATCGGAGCGATCTTGCTGCCGAAGCAGAAACCGCCAGCGCGCTTGTTCGGCACGTACGGGATGTCGTCGCCGAAGAACCACAGCACCGAGTTGGTGGCCGATTTACGCGAGGAACCGGTACCGACCACGTCACCGACGTAGGCGATCGGGAAGCCCTGGCCGCGCATTTCTTCGATCTGCTTCATCGGGCCGGTCTTGCCTTGCTCGTCCGGAACGATGCCGTCACGGGCCATTTTCAGCATGGCCAGGGCGTGCAGCGGGATGTCAGGACGCGACCAGGCGTCTGGCGCAGGGGAGAGGTCGTCGGTGTTGGTTTCGCCGGTGACCTTGAATACGCGCAGGCTGATCTTGTCGGCCAGGACCGGGCGCTTCTTGAACCACTCGCCGTCAGCCCAGGATTGCAGCACGGCCTTGGCGTGAACGTTGCCGTTCTTGGCTTTTTCAGCGACGTCGTGGAAGGCATCGAACATCAGCAGGGTGTGCTTGAGTTCTTCGGCGGCGACTGGCGCCAGTTCGGCGTCGTCCAGCAGTTCAACGAGGGTGACGATGTTGTAGCCGCCCTGCATGGTGCCGAGCAGTTCGACAGCGCGTTTCTTGTCCAGCAGAGGGGAGGTGGCTTCGCCCTTGGCCAGGGCAGACAGGAAACCGGCCTTGACGTAGGCGGCTTCGTCCACTCCAGGTGGTACGCGATTGGTGATCAGGTCAACGAGGAAAGCTTCTTCGCCAGCCGGAGGGTTCTTCAGCAGCTCGATCAGGCCTGCTGTTTGTTCGGCGTTAAGCGGCTGGGGAACGATACCCAGGGCTGCACGCTCTTCGATATGTTTGCGGTAGGCTTCAAGCACAGTTATTACCCTCATCAGTGGTCCCAAATGGGTGTCCGGGACGCTCATCCCGAAATTGCCGTACTCATGCGCCTCACGACGTTGTGGGTCGTTCGGCCAGAATTACCGGCAATTCCTTACAGAAGCTGCTTTCAAAGTTTTACGCCTGCAGAACGGGGAGCTGATGAGGGTTGGCGTTGGGCTTTTCCCCGCTGGAAAAACCCTTCGCCAACACCGCTCTGAAGGAACGACTGTGCTCGTGACGCTTTGAAAACAGCTTCTAACGGACATTGGCGCCTTAAAAGGCTGGCTGATTCTACGGCAAAAAAAATTTAAAGGTAAGTCGCGCTCTATTGGACTTTCGTGGCAATCAGCGCGGCCGGAGCAAACCTGCGACGCTGGCGAGACCTTGCTGTTTGAGGGGTGATCAATGCCCGACAAAGGGCTAACATGCCGGCCTGTTCCGCGTTTCAGTGTTCTGCCCATTTATGCCCAATCAGACCATCAAGACCCCCTGCGTCGGCCTCTGCTCCACCGTTTACGGTGACCTGGTGTGCCGTGGCTGCAAGCGTTTCCACCACGAAGTGATCCATTGGAACGGGTACAACGAGGAGGAAAAGCGTGCGGTGTGGCTGCGTCTGGAGCAATTGCTGTCACAAGTGATGGCAAGCAAGGTCGAGATCTTCGATCCGGCGCGCCTGCGCGAGCAGCTGGAACAGCGCAAGATCCGCTTCGTACCGCATCAGTCGGAATATTGCTGGGCCTATCAGCTGATTGCCCGGGGCGCGCGGGTGATCATTAATCTTGAGGCGTACGGGATGGTATTGCTGCCGGAGTTCCGCGACTGGAACCTGCCGGAACTGCGCGATGCCATTGATCGGGAATTCTTCCTGCTGTCGGAAGCGCATTATCAGCGCTACATCGCCCCGGGCTTTCTGAAAGACGCCTTCGGCGCCTGAACAGCAAAAGATCGCAGCCTTCGGCAGCTCCTACTTGGGAATGCGTTCTACCTGCAGGAGCTGCCGAAGGCTGCGATCTTTTGCTCTTAATGTTTCACGGCCAGTTCCACCAGATGATCCTCAACCTCCTGCGGCTTGAGCACCAGCACATCGCTTTCCAGCGTATCCAGCACCGCTTCAGCGGTATTGCCGATCAACGCGCCTGACAGACCACTGCGCGCCACCGTGCCAATTACCGTTACTGCCGCCTGGAGCTTGTGCGCCATGAACGGGATCAGCACATCTGCCGGGCCTTCCTCGATGTGCAGGTGCTCGTCATCGACATCGAACTCCGCCTGAAACGCCCGGCACTGCTCGCGGTATTTGGCTTCTATGGTCGATTTCAGCTGAAACGTCGGGTCTGCCGCCGAGAGCATCGGCGACGGATGCGCGGTAATCACATGCAGGTGCGCTTTGGCGAGACTGGCGATGTCATAGCCGTGATCGATGATGGTGCTGTGCAAATGCCGATGCTCACCGTCGGCATTGCCGACATCGACCGCAGCCAGGATCACTTTGTCCTTCCACGAACCGGCGGTTTTTACCAGCAGCACCGGGGTAGGGCAGTGGCGCAGCAGCTTCCAGTCGGCCGGGGTCAGCAGGGCCTTTTTCAGCGAGCTGTCGGGAAAATGCTGTTTGATCACCAGGCCGCATCCCTCGGCCTGCTGCACATCGATGATGGTTTCGTGCAGGCTCTCGTTCCACGCCTGTTCGGTGGTCACGCTGTATCCTTCGGCGAGCAATGCCGCCTTGAGCACGCTGAGCAGGCCGGCGTGGTCATGCTTCTTGTCACACACCAGCAGATGCAGGTGGGCCTGGGTGACACCGGCGATCAGCTTGGCGCGCTTGAGCGCCAGGCTTTCTGCATGTTCAGGTTCGATGACCACCAGAATGCTGCGAATGGCTTGCATGAGCGGAGTCTCCAGCAAAGAAATGGCACGGCGTTGCACAACTATAGTTGCTACCCGAACGTCTGCGACTTGATGCATATCAACAGCCGCCGCTGGTGGTCTGCGGGCAGGCCGGTATAATCGGCGCCCTTCGCTCGAACACCTTTTACCGTGAGCCCCATGATCCTTCCCGAAATCCACGAATTCCTTGGCTGCCGCACGCCCGACGCCTGGGTCCAGGCGGCACTGGCCGATCAGGAAACCCTGCTGATCGATCACAAGAACTGCGAGTTCAAGGCCGCCAGCACGGCGCTGAGCCTGATTGCCAAGTACCACGCCCACGTCGACCTGATCAACATGATGTCGCGCCTTGCCCGGGAAGAACTGGTGCACCACGAGCAAGTCATGCGCATCATGAAACGGCGCAAGATCGAGTTGCGTCAGCTGCACGCCGGCCGCTACGCCTCGGGCCTGCGCAAGGTGGTGCGCAGCCACGAACCGGTGAAACTGGTGGATACGCTGGTGGTTGGTGCTTTCATCGAAGCGCGCAGTTGCGAACGCTTTGAAGCATTGGTGCCGCATCTGGATGAAGAACTGGGCAAGTTCTATTTCGGTTTGCTGAAAAGCGAGGCGCGACACTTTCAGGGTTATCTGAAACTGGCCTATCAGTATGGTGATGCCAAGGATGTCGCGCAGGTGATCGAGCGCGTCCGTGCGGCCGAGCAGGAACTGATCGAATCGCCGGACGAGGAATTCCGCTTCCACAGCGGTGTGCCCGCCTGAATTTGTTAAAAACTCTTAAGAGTATGAAACATCACCGAAAACCGGCCCGAGTGGCCGGTTTTTGCTGTCTGCCGTCATCGCCTGTTCGATGAATGCCAGCATAATATTGGCCCTTCCACGTTTGGCTTGGCAACGGTTGTTATGGATAACCTGGGTTTCGGCAAAGTTCTGCTGGTCGAAGACGATGAGCGTCTCGCCGCACTGATCGCACACTTTCTAGAACAACACGGCTACGAGGTGCGCACGGTACATCGCGGTGATCTGGCCATGGCTGCGTTCCTGGAATTCAAGCCGAAAGTGCTGGTGCTCGACCTGATGTTGCCGGGGCAGAGCGGTTTGCAGGTCTGCCGGGAAATTCGCAGTGTCTCGGACACGCCGATCGTGATCCTCACGGCCAAGGAAGACGATCTCGATCACATTCTCGGTCTGGAGTCCGGCGCTGACGATTACGTGATCAAACCGATCAAACCGCCGGTATTGCTCGCGCGGCTGCGGGCGTTGCAACGGCGGCAGACGCCGGACACCAGCGTGGTCAGTTTCCTCGAGTTCGGGCAATTGAGCATCGATCGCAGTTGCCGGGAAGTGCGCCTGACCGGTGAGCTGATCGAGCTGACCACCATGGAGTTCGAATTGCTCTGGTTGCTCGCCAGCGCGGCGGGCAAGATTCTTTCCCGCGATGACATTCTCAATCGCATGCGCGGCATTGCCTTCGACGGCCTCAACCGTAGCGTCGACGTCTACATCAGCAAATTGCGCAACAAACTCAAGGACAACCCTCGCGAGCCGGTGTGCATCAAGACCGTGTGGGGCAAGGGCTATCTGTTCAATCCGTTCGCGTGGGAGCTGTAGATGCTGCGCTTGTTCCTCGGCCTGTTTCTGGTGATGACGGTGGGTCTGGTGCTGGCCTTGCAGGCGGTCGAGCACACCTTCAATGCGTTGCTCGACAGCCAGACGCAGGATTACAACCGTGAAGCCGTGCGTGGTCAGGCGTGGTCGCTGGTCGATCATCTGCAAGGCCGCCAGGGCGCCGAGCGTGAACAGAAACTCGATTCATTGCGTGCGCACTACGGTCTGTCGCTGGGTCTGGTCGAGGCCGATCAACTGGCCCTGACACCGCAGGAAAAAGCCGAGCTCGCGCGGAACCTGTTGGTGATCCGCGACGATTACACGCAGTTCATCAGCAACATCGATGGTGGCTCGCAGTTGCTCAGCATCAAGCTGCCGCCAGAGCCGAGCCTGATGCCGTTCTACATCACCGCGGCGTACATGATGCTCGCGGTGTTGATCGGCATCGTTCTGTTTTTCTGGGTGCGCCCGCACTGGCGCGACCTGGAAAAGCTGCGGCTGGCCGCCGAGCGTTTCGGCGACAACGATCTGTCGGTGCGCATCCAGTTGTCGCGGCGCTCGAACATCCGCGATCTGGCCGAGCACTTCAATCTGATGGCGGCGCGCATCGAGGGCTTGATCGCCAACCAGCGCGAACTGACCAACGCCGTGTCCCACGAATTGCGCACACCGATTGCGCGGCTTTCGTTTGAGCTCGATCAGCTCAAGCAGCAACCCGACGCGAGCCAGAATCGCGAGCTGATCGCCGACATGTATGCCGACCTTGGTGAGCTGGAGGAGATGGTCTCGGAATTGCTGACCTACGCCAGCCTGGAGCATGGCGCGACGGTGATCAAACGGGAGAATATTCACGCGGCCGACTGGCTAGACAGCGTTGTCGGCAGTGTGGCGCTTGAGGCCGAAGCAGTGGGGGTGCAGTTGTCGATCGCCGGTTGCCAGGTCGACACGGTAAGCATCGAACCGCGCTTCATGGCGCGGGCGGTGATCAACCTTTTGCGCAATGCCATTCGCTATGCCGAACAGCGTGTCGAGGTGTCGCTGCTGCGCAATGGCGATGACTATGAAGTACGGGTTAGCGATGACGGCCCGGGCGTGCCGCTGGAGGGACGGGAGAAAATCTTCGAACCGTTTTCCCGACTGGACGCCAGCCGGGATCGGCGCACCGGGGGTTTCGGACTGGGCCTGGCGCTGGTGCGGCGGGTGTCGCAGTCCCATGGCGGGCAGGTTGAAGTTGGCGATTCGGTGTGGGGTGGGGCGCTGTTCAGGATGACTTGGGCGCATCTGGACTGATTGATATTGCCTGAGCCGGCCCCTTCGCGAGCAGGCTCGCTCCCACAGATGATCGCAATCCAAAGGTGGGAGCGAGCCTGCTCGCGAAGGGCGCGGTGTTCAGCGAGTCACGCCGAGTCGCTCATGCCACTGGGCGATCGATTCTTCGGGATATACATCAAACTGCTGATCCTTCGGCTTCGCCTCGACTTCAACCCACGGCGCTTTCGAACCTAGCATCAGATGTGTGCGTTCCGGCGGCACCGGCAGCGGCGTATCGATTGCGGAGGCGAATGGATGAATCAGCTCTGGCCACTCCGGGCTGAACAGCCATAGGCCGCTGCCGCACAGCGAACAGAAGTGGCGTTCGGCGCTGCTGCGATGGGCGCGCTTATCGCCGTCAGCTTTCATCTTCGCGTGATAGATGCTGATGTTTTTGCGTCCGCGAACCTTGAGAGTGGTCGCGTCGCCGCCAAGGTTGATCGCATAACCGCCGCCGCCCTGGGTCTTGCGGCAGATCGAGCAATAGCAGCGTTGATAGGGATAAGGATGGGCGCTGTCGAGGCTGAAATTGACTTCGCCGCAATGGCAGGAGCCTTCGAGGTGCATGGTGCTCTCCCGTGTCTGAATGGTCCGCTTCAGCCTAGAACATTCTGCCTGGCGCTTGCCGGTGTGATGCGACCGGCGGGCGCAGCGTCTAGCCCCAGTGTCCCCGCGATCCCATGGGGCGAGACTTTCGGAACCCGGCATGCAAGCGCTGTTGAACGAGATCCTTGACGCCGTCCGGCCCCTGATCGGGCAGGGCAAAGTTGCTGACTATATTCCCGCCCTCGGCACGGTGCCGGCCAACCAGTTGGGCATCGCCGTGTACAGTAACGACGGCGAAATGTATTGCGCCGGCGACGCTGAAACGCCGTTCTCGGTGCAGAGTATTTCCAAGGTGTTCAGCCTGGTGCAGGCCATCGATCACTCCGGCGAAGCGATCTGGGAACGGCTTGGCCACGAGCCGTCCGGCCAGCCGTTCAACTCGCTGGTGCAACTGGAATTCGAGCGCGGCCGCCCGCGTAACCCGTTCATCAACGCCGGGGCGCTGGTGATCTGCGACATCAACCAGTCGCGCTTCGCCGCGCCGACACTGTCGATGCGCGACTTCGTCCGGCGTCTGTCGGGCAATCCGCAGATCATGATCGACGGCAAGGTCGCCGACTCCGAATACCAGCATCGTGCGCGAAATGCCGCGATGGCCTATCTGATGCAGTCTTTCGGCAACTTTCACAACGATGTCGAAGCGGTGTTGCGCAGCTATTTCAGCCATTGCGCACTGCGGATGAATTGCATCGATCTGGCCCGGGCGTTCTGCTTTCTGGCCAATGACGGGTTCTGCAAGCACAGCGGCGAGCAGATCCTGACGCGCCGCCAGACCCAGCAGGTCAATTCGATCATGGCCACCAGCGGTTTGTACGACGAGGCGGGCAATTTCGCCTATCGGGTCGGCCTGCCGGGCAAAAGCGGGGTCGGCGGCGGCATCGTTGCGGTGGTGCCGGGGCAGTTCAGCGTGTGCGTGTGGTCGCCGGAGCTGAATACCGCCGGCAACTCGCTGGCGGGGATGGCGGCGCTGGAACTGCTGAGCTCAAGGATTGGCTGGTCGGTGTTCTGACCCACCGGAACACCACATGACCCTGTGGGAGCTGGCTTGCCAGCGATGAGGCCCTGTCAGTCACTATAAATTTGCCTGAACCACCGCTATCGCTGGCAAGCCAGCTCCCACAGGTTTCTTTAGTGTTTGAGGAGGTGTATTTCAGCCAGTAATCCGCTACATTTTCCGGCCGCCCTCTGCATGGTGAATCCGCTTCATGTCTCTTGCGCTCGAACGTCTAGTCGCTGGCACGCCGATCCCTTTCGCTGGTAACCGCGTCACCGTGGTCAGCCCCGAACTGGCCGCGCGGTTTCAGCCCGGTGACCATTTGCTGGTCGAGCAGGTCAGTGGCGAGTTGTTGCTGATCCCCGTGGCCGATCAACAGGCCGCCTCGGTGGCAATCGAGCGTGCGGCTGCGGCATTCACAGCGTTGTCGGCGGTGTCCGATGAAGCCATCAGCCGGTTCTTCGATCTGTTTGCTCAGCGCCTGGAAAGTCCTGAATGCTGGACGCAGATCGAAGCCGCCAACCGCGCCGACATCGAACGGGCCAAGGCGCGCGGCCGCTCGACCACACGCTTGCTCGCTGATGAACGCATGCGCCGCGACATGATCGCCGGGCTGCGCGCGTGGCGTGATGCGCCACCGACCCGGGGCAAAGTGATCAGCAGTGTTGAGCACGATGGCTGGAAGGTTGAGCAAGTGGTCTCGCCGCTGGGCATCGTAGCCTTTGTCTTCGAAGGCCGACCCAACGTATTTGCCGACGCCGCCGGGGTGTTGCGCACCGGTAATACGGCTGTGCTGCGCATCGGCAGCGATGCGTTGGGCACTGCGCAAGCCATTGTCACTCACGCTTTGAACCCGGCGCTGGCCGAAGCCGGTTTGCCGGTGGGTGCGGTGTCGTTGGTCGAAAGCGTCAATCACGCCGCCGGCTGGGCGATGTTCGCCGATCGGCGTCTGTCGCTGGCGGTGGCGCGCGGCTCGGGCCGTGCGGTCAGTCAGTTGGGCAGCATCGCCCAGCAGGCCGGCACTGCCGTCAGCCTGCACGGCACCGGCGGCGCGTGGCTGATCGCCGACCGTGACGCCGACGCCACTCGCTTCGCGGCAGTGGTGCGCAACTCGCTGGACCGCAAGGTCTGCAACACCCTGAATGTCTGCCTGATTCAGCGCGAACGCGCCGATGAGCTGGTGCCGCTGTTCCTCGAAGCTTTGAAAGACGCCGGTACTGCGCGCGGCCAAGGCTGCAAATTGCACATCGTCGCGGGCAGTGAAAATTGCCTGCCAAGCGAATGGCAGAACGCAACAGTCGAGGTTTATCGCGCCGAGGGTTACCAGACCGAAGCGCTGGCCGAGTCTTTGCCCGAGTCGGAGCTGGGCCGCGAGTGGGAATGGGAAGAAACCCCGGAAGTCAGCCTGATGATTGTCGATGATCTGGATCAGGCGATTGCGCTGTTCAACCGTTACAGCCCGCAATTCACCGTGTCGTTGATCAGCGAGGCGGCGGCGGTTCAGGAACGTTTCTACAACGCAGTGAATGCGCCGTTCGTAGGCAACGGCATCACCCGTTGGGTCGATGGCCAGTACGCGTTGAACAAGCCGGAACTGGGCCTTTCGAACTGGGAGAGCGGGCGCCTGTTCGCGCGCAGTGCGATTCTTTCCGGCGATGGCGTGTTTACCGTGCGTAGCCGGATGACTCAGGTTGATCTCACGGTGAAACGCTGATCTGTTGATCGTTCCCACGCTCCGCGTGGGAATGCCTCTAGGGACGCTCCGCGTCCAGTGACGCAGAGCGTCACGGGCTGCGTTCCCACGCGGAGCGTGGGAACGATCATCGGCCGGCGCGTCAGGCTGCGTTGGAAGTCTTAGCGCTGATCGCGCAAGTCTCAGGTTGCTCGGCCAGCGGCACAAAGGTGCGACGATCAGAAGAGAGCGCGTCGATCGAACCGGTCTCGATGTCGTACACCCAACCATGCAGATTCAGCCGCCCTTGCTCCTGGGCCAGGCGCACACTCGGGTGGGTCTGGATATTCGCCAGTTGCGCGATCACATTCTCGCGCACCATCGAATTCAATTTCGCCGCGTCGCTGCCATGCACGCGCGCTTCGTTCATCACCTTCGCCGACTCGGCATGCTGTAGCCAGCCGCTGACGGCGGGCAGGTGATCCATGCATTTGCACTGGGCAATCGCCGTCATTGCGCCGCAATCGGAGTGGCCGCAAATCACGATATCGGTCACCCCCAGTACCGCCACCGCATACTCCACCGTCGCCGAGACCCCGCCCGGATGCGGGCTGTAGGAGGGCACGATATTGCCGGCGTTACGGATCACGAACAGTTCGCCGGGCTCTTGCTGGGTCAGCAACTCAGGCACCACACGGCTGTCGGAACAGGTGATGAACAGCGTGCCGGGTTGCTGAGTCGTGGCCAGATGTTTGAACAGTTCGCTGCGTTGCGGGAAGGCTTCGTTCTGGAATTTCAGGAAGCCGTCGATCAGGGCTTTCATGGCATGTCCTCGTGGCAGAAATGAGATGGCCCGCACGCAGGATGCGGGCCGGGCGCATCAGAACGGACGCAGCGGCAGGAACTTGCCGTCGAGCGTCACCACCGCGCGGGAGCCGCCTTCCGGGTCTTCGACTTTTTTGATGTCCAGTTTGAAGTTGATCGCGCTGATGATGCCGTCACCGAACTGTTCATGAACCAGTGCTTTCAGCGTGGTGCCGTAGATCTGGATCATTTCGTAAAAACGGTAGATGGTCGGATCGGTCGGCACGCCGCTGAGGCTGCCACGCAAAGGAATGATCTGCAGAGCGGCGACGTCATCGGCGTTGAGGTCAAGCTTGTCGCCGACCACTCGAGCAGCGTTTTCCGGCAGCGGATGCTGGCCGAGCAGGGCGGCGGTGACGTAGGCCAGGCTGAGGCCGGCGCCGTCAGCAAGATCCTGCCACGACAGATCTTTTTTCGCCTTGGCGTCGAGAACGCGGGTGGTCAGGGCCAGGCTGTTGTCGTTGTAGGCGTGGGACTGTTGCATGGTGTCACTCCTTTCAGGGGTTGGCTTGCTGTGTGTGGAAGCAATGTTGCGCCGGTCGATTCATAGCGTCCAAGACCGATATACAATGCTTCGCATAAGCCCTGCCTATAGATGGTGTCCTCATGCTGTTGCGACATTTGCGTTATTTGCTCGCCGTTGCCGATCACGGTGGCTTCACCCGCGCCGCCGAAGCGCTGCACGTGTCGCAGCCGACCCTGTCGCAACAGATCCGGCAACTGGAGGAGACCCTCGGCGTGAGCCTGTTCGATCGCACCTCGCGCACGGTGAAGCCGACGGATGCCGGCGTGGCTTACATCGAGTGCGCGCGGCGCGTGCTGGTGGAGCTGGAGGCCGGGCAGCGCGCCTTGCACGACGTGAAGGACTTGTCCCGCGGCACCCTGCGCCTGGCGATGACGCCGACGTTCATGGCGTATCTGGTCGGGCCGTTGGTGCGCGACTACGGGGCACGGTTTCCCGGGATTCATCTGGAAATCTTCGAATTGTCGATGGACGACATCGAGGCCGGGCTGGCGGATGACTCGCTGGATGTCGCGATCGCGTTTACCCCGGTGCGCAATGCCGATATCGAATGCATACCGGCGTTTACCGAGACGCTGGGGATCATGGTCGGGCCTGGGCATCCGCTCTATGACAGCCCTTCGGTGTTGACGTCGACGGAATTGGCTTCAATGGACTTCGCCTTGCTGGCGCCGGGCTTCATTACGCGGTTATTGGTGGATGAGTATTTCCGTGAGCACGGGATTACGCCGCAGGTGCGGATTGAAGTGAATTCGGTGAGTACGCTGCTGGAAGTGGTGCGGCATGCGCCGCTGGCGACAATGCTGCCCGAGGCGATTGCCAGCGAAGACCGCGCGTTGCGCCGCTTGCGGGTCGAAGGGGAGGCGCCACAGCGTGGCGCGGCGTTGTTGCGGCGCAGAAATAATTATCACAGTGCGGCGGCGTTGGCCTTTGTTGATCTTGTTCTGCAAACGCGTACGACATGAACAAGACCTGTGGGAGCGAGCCTGCTCGCGAATGTGGTGTGTCAGACACTGATGTTTGCGCCTGAAGACTGCATTCGCGAGCAGGCTCGCTCCCACAAAGTTGCAGGGTGAGTTCCGGATGTAAAAAGGCCTGCTTCATATCGAAGCAGGCCCTTTTTTACTGAAGCGTTATTCAATACAACCGATCAATCACCCGAACTTCATTCTGATTCTGCATCGAATCCCACGCCTGTTTCAGCGTCTGCAGCACATTGCCAATGAAGTCCTTGTCGGCCGCAGCTTTCTTGCCGACATAACCGTGGCCGCGGCGGTACATCTTCAGGCGGGCCAGCAGGTTCTGGTGGTTGCGGTCGAATTCCTCTTCGCCAGCGTGAGGCGACAGGCAGTCAATGTGTACCTGGCCCGACTTGCTGATCCAGAGAATATGGCTGTCGTGGCTGTCTTTCTGCGCCGCGAACATACGAGCCAGTTCTTCGATGGTGGGTTGATTGTTCAGATTCATTGTTATGCCCCTTGACCAGTCTGGTGATCTTTCAAAGTTGATTCGCTAATACAGGTAGCCCATCGGTTAGTTGATCCCTGGCACCGAAACCAGGACGTCAGCGCTCGCCCGTATGAAGTACGGGGTCATGCATCTGTTGCATGTAGTCGTGTTGAATAACTGCTACGCAATAGCGTCACAACGAGGAGAAGCAGCGAAAACCGGGAGGCTCCTTGACGACAATCCAGTGTCGGCCACAAGCGTCTTGAGAATTTTCGCCAGCGCTTCTCGTCCTTGTACTGGACGTTCAGGCCAGGTCAGCTTCTTCAATCTGCCTTGTGGGCAGCGTGTATCCGGAAAAAACAACTCGGCGGTCAGACGAGTTTGCTCAAGCGTGTTACCAGTGTTCCCGATCGGGGAACGTCTTCATCATGCAAAAGCAAAACGACGCCGTCAACGGTTTTGTAGTGATTATTTTCAAGCACTACATATTGTCGGACAAAGCTGTTTTGGAATGAGAAAAGATCCGTTTCGACAACGTCGAGAAGGGAACCGCGAGGGATTCAGCGAGTCGTCGGACGCGCCGTGCGTTTGCGCGTACCGGCGGCTTTGCTGGCCGTCGACTTACGCTTTTTTTTCCACGGCGCTGCGGCTTTGCCGGCAGGCGGCGGGCCGCTGATGGTCAGGCTGAGGGCTGAGCAGCGGCTGACCTGCTTGCTCATCCACGCAGCCTGTTTGGTGACGAATTCTTCCAGACTCATCTCGCCGCTCTGCACCATGTCCAGCGCCTGTTCCCAGATCGCCGTGGTGCCGGGATCGGCGATTGCCCGCGGCACCGCATCGATCAGGCTGAACGCGGCAGTTGTCGCCGCCAGTGCCTTGCCGTTCTTCACCAGATAACCACGATCCAGCAGCCCTTGGATGATCGATGCGCGGGTAGCTTCCGTGCCGATGCCGGTGGTGTCCTTGAGTTTCTGTTTGAGCAGCGGATCCTCGACCAGTTTGGCGACGTTCTTCATCGCCTTGATCAGATCGCCTTCGGTATAGGGTTTTGGTGGCTGCGTCCAAAGATCCTTGAGATTCACTTTCGCCACAGCGCATTCGACGCCTTGGCTGAGGGTCGGCAAAGTTTGCGGTGCTGGTGCTTCGCGGCCCCTGGCCGGTGCCAGTGCTTCGGGCAATGCGCGCTTCCAGCCCGCTTCGATGATCTGCTTGCCCACCGCGCGCAGGGCATGTCCGTTGCAATCGAAATCGGCCTGAGTGCGATCATATTCGTGATTGGGCAGGAACTGCGCCAGGTAGCGGGCGCGAATCAGCGTGTACACCGCGCGATGCTTGCCGGTCAGACGTTCGAGGTTCTTCGCGGCGATGGTGGGGATGATGCCGTGGTGAGCGCTGACCTTGTCGTCATTCCAGGCTCGCGAGCGCCGCTGCGGTTCGAGAAAACCCTGCAACACTTCAAGGCTCGGATCGGCCTGACGCAATGCGGTGAGGATCGATGGCGCCTCACTGTGTTGGCTCAACGGCAGAAAGCCGCAATCACTGCGCGGATAGGTGATGACTTTGTAGGTTTCGTAAAGGGCCTGGGCGATGTCGAGGGTCTCCTGCGCGCCAAGGCCAAGCTTCTTCGAGCAGACTTCCTGCAAGGTGCCGAGATCGAAGGGCAGGGGCGCGACTTCGCGCATGCGCTCGGTTTTCAGCTTGATCACCCGTGCGCTGTCTGCACTGCTGATCGCCGCTGCCGCTTGCTGCGCCAAGGCCTGATTCAAGCAGCGATCCTGATCATCACAAACGTCTGATGATGCGCGCCATTGCGCGCTAAACGCTGTGCCGTTGTGCAGCAGTTCCACATCGATTGCCCAGAACGGTACGGGGACGAAATCGGCGATGCTGCGGTCGCGGTCGACCACCAGTCGCAGGGTGGGCGTTTGTACTCGTCCTACCGGCAACACGCCCTGATAACCCGATTGACGGCCCAGCAAGGTGAACAACCGACTCATGTTCATGCCGATCAGCCAGTCCGCCCGCGAACGGCCCAGCGCCGAGTGATACAGGCTGAACGTTTCTGCTCCGGGCTTCAGCGCGCCCAGTGCCTTGCGAATCGACGCTTCGTCGAGTGCCGACAGCCACAAACGGCGGATCGGCCCGCGATAGCGGCAGTGCTCGACCAGTTCCCGGGCGATCATCTCGCCCTCACGGTCGGCGTCGGTGGCGATGATCAGTTCGCTGGCCTCGCCAAGCAGACGCTTCACCGCTTTGTACTGGCTGGCGGTGCGCGGCTTGACGGTCATTTTCCATTTGTCGGGAATGATCGGCAGATCCGCCAGCACCCAGCGCTTGTAGCGCGCGTCGTAGGCATCCGGCGGGGCTGTTTCGAGCAAATGGCCGATGCACCAGGTCACTGTGACGCCCGTCCCCAACCAGCAGCCGTCGCCGCGCCGTTTGGCGCCGAGCACGGCCGCAATGTCTTTGGCCTGGGAAGGTTTTTCACAGAGGTACAGCCGCATAGCTACCATCGCTGGTTGGTTTGTGGGAGCGCACAGGATGGCTGGAGTCTGCGGCGCGAGCAACTTTTATCTGTATGGATATACAGATAAAACCATTGCCAAAGATTTTCGCCGTTCGGCTGCAATCTCAACCAGACCCGAGCCCATCAGCTATACCTGAACCGGTCTCTTCGCTGTGCTCAGGAGAACCTCATGAAAAGCCCCAGTCCCGTGATCAGCCTGGAACAACTTGCCGGCTGCCTGCTGGTGAAGTTCCACGGCATCCAGGTCGCCGCGTCCTCTCACGCGATGATCCTCAACGAAGCCAACTATCCGCCGGTGTACTACATCCCGCGCGAAGACATCGACGAAAAATACTTCGCCCGCACCGACCACACCAGCTATTGCCCGTACAAGGGCGACGCCAACTATTTCAGCCTGCAAGTGCCCGGACATGAGGGTGCCAACGCGGTGTGGACTTACGAAAACCCGAAGGTCTCCGTCGCACCGATCCGCGACTACGTGGCCTTTTATCCGGACCAGGTGAAATTCGAAGTGATCAAGGCGGACGCCTGAGCAAAAAAATGGCGAGAGAATCGCTTCCCTCGCCATTGTGTCAGCGGGTTTTTCAGTTCTTGTCGAGATCGATATTCTTCGTCTCACGCAGACAGATCATCCCCACCACCAGGCTCACCCCGGTGATCAGCACCGGATACCACAGCCCGTAGAAAATATCCCCGGTGTACACCACCAGCGCAAATGACACGGTGGGCAGGAAGCCGCCAAACCAGCCGTTGCCGATGTGGTAGGGCAGCGACATCGAGGTGTAGCGAATGCGCGTCGGGAACAGTTCGACCATCAACGCGGCCAGCGGGCCGTAGCACATGGCCGAGATGATGATCAGGGCGACGATCAGGGCGACGATCATCGGTTTGTTGATCTGCTGCATATCGGCTTGTTGCGGGTAGCCGGCGAGGGTGATCGCGCCGCGCAGTGCCGCCTCATCGAAACCATCCAGCTTCACGTCACCGACACTCACTTGCACGGCGCTGCCCGCAGGTGCAGCGACACTGGAGTAGGGCAGGCCTTGCTTGACCAGGAAGGTCTTGACCTTGTCGCACGGACTGTCGAATTTGGCCTTGCCCACCGGATCGAACTGGAAGGTGCAAGTGGCGGGGTCGGCGAGGACGGTGATCGGCGCCTGACGGCTGGCCTGATCGATTGCCGGGTTGGCGTAGTGGGCCAGGGATTTGAAGATCGGGAAGTACAGCGCGGTGGCCAGCAGCAGGCCGAGCATCAGCACCGGTTTGCGCCCGACCTTGTCCGACAGCCAGCCGAAAAAGATGAAGAACGGCGCGCCGATCACCACGCTGATGATCAGCAGACTGTTGGCCACCGCCGGGTCCATTTTCAGGAACTGGGTGAGGAAGAACAGCACATAGAACTGCGCAGCGTAAAAGGTCACCGCTTGCCCGGCGTTGATGCTGAACAGCGCGATCAGCACGACTTTGAGGTTTTCCCATTTGCCGAAGGATTCGCGGATCGGTGCCTTCGAGGTTTTGCCTTCTTCCTTCATCTTCAGATAGGCCGGCGACTCGTGCAGGCTCAGGCGAATCCAGGTGGAAATACCCAGCAGCACGATCGACAGCAGGAACGGAATGCGCCAGCCCCACACCTCAAACTGGTCGCCGGTGAAGTAGCGGCAACCGAGCACTACCAGCAGCGAGAGCAACAGGCCGAGGGTCGCGGTGGATTGAATCCAGCTGGTGTGGAAGCCACGTTTGCCGATAGGCGCGTGTTCGGCCACGTAGGTCGCCGCACCGCCGTATTCGCCACCGAGCGCCAGGCCCTGAAGCATGCGCAGCACCACCAGAATGATCGGCGCGGCAATGCCGATGCTGGCGTAGGTCGGCAGCAGGCCGACGCAGAACGTCGCCACGCCCATCAGAACGATCGTCGCCAGAAAGGTGTATTTGCGCCCGATCATGTCGCCCAGGCGGCCGAATACCAGCGCACCGAACGGCCGAACGATGAAGCCGGCGGCGAATGCCATCAGCGCGAAAATGAATGCCGTGGTGTCGTTGACCCCGGCGAAGAACTGCTTGCTGATCACCGCCGCGAGGGCGCCGTAGAGGAAGAAGTCATACCACTCGAACACCGTCCCGAGTGACGAGGCGAAGATGACTTTCTGCGTGGCGTTGCTGGTCTCGGCGCTGCCCGCAGCGTCCAGCGGCTGAACGTGTTCTGACATATCGGTATCCCTCACAGTGATTGTTTTTGTTGTTCCACTGGTGTTGCGTGTCCGGTAATGCGCGATGCCTTGAATTTAACGCGGTGTTCTGTAGGAGCTGCCGAAGGCTGCGATCTTTTGATTTTGTTTTAGATCTGAAAAAACCAAAGTCAAAAGATCGCAGCCTTCGGCAGCTCCTACCGGGTCTGAGCCAATTCCAGTTTTGGGGTGTTGCTCCTGGTGTTGGGTTTGAGCATGAGTTGTGCCGCCTTCTCGGCAATCATCAGCGTAGGCGAACAGGTATTGCCCGAGGTAATTCTCGGCATGATCGACGCATCGGCAACGCGCAGACCCGGCACGCCATGCACGCGCAATTGCGCATCGACCACCGCGTCACCGTCGTTGCCCATGCGACAGGTGCCGACCGGATGGAAAATCGTCGTGCCGATTTTCGCCGCCGCTTCATGCAATTGTTCTTCGCTTTGCAAGCTGTCGCCGGGCAGGTATTCGACCGGTTTGAACGCTTGCAGGGCAGGGGCGCTGACGATGCGCCGGGTCAGGCGAATCGCATCGGCGGCGACGCGCAGGTCTTCTGGATGGCTGAGGTAATTGGGCTGAATCAGCGGCGCCGCTTGCGGATCGGCGGAGCGGATCTCGATGCGCCCACGGCTCTGCGGGCGCAAGTCGCACACCGAGGCGGTGAACGCCGGGAAGCTGTGCAACGGCTCGCCAAAGCGCTCCAGCGACAGCGGCTGCACGTGATATTGCAGGTTCGCCGAGGTTTGCTCAGGACCGGAGCGGGCAAACGCGCCCAACTGGCTCGGCGCCATCGACAACGGCCCGCTGCGATCGTACAGATAACGCAGGCCCATGCCCATCTTGCCCCACACGCTGCCGGCGATCTGGTTCAGGGTACGGGCGTTTTCCAGCTTGTAGATCAGGCGCAGTTGCAGGTGATCCTGCAGGTTGCCGCCGACCCCCGGCAGCTCATGAATCACGCCTATCCCTAAGCGTTCGAGCAGCGGCCGCGGACCGATGCCGGAGCGCTGCAGAATGCTCGGCGAGCCGACCGAGCCGGCGCACAAAACAATCTCCTTGCGCGCCTTGAAATGTCTGGTCTGGCCTTCATGCTGCGCGCTGACTTTCGCCGCGCGGCCATTCTCCAGCAAGACACGATCAACCTCGACGCC
The DNA here is from genome assembly GCF_004307505.1 of Pseudomonas sp. Sample_11. Lineage (NCBI taxonomy): Bacteria > Pseudomonadati > Pseudomonadota > Gammaproteobacteria > Pseudomonadales > Pseudomonadaceae > Pseudomonas > Pseudomonas sp. Sample_11. The sequence continues at coordinate 72,849 of NZ_RCOD01000053.1, read as the reverse complement.
GGTCAGCACAGTCAGGTTCGCCCGGCTGCGCAGCGGTTTCAAAAAGGCCTTGGCCGCGTTCCAGCGCACCCCGGCTTTCTGGTTGACCTGAAAGTAACCGCAGCCCTCGTTGTCGCCCTGGTTGAAGTCATTGATGCTGGCGATGCCGCTCTGCTCGGCAGCGCTGCGAAAGGCATCCAGAATCGGCCACGACAGGCGCTGCTGCTCGACCCGCCATTCACCCTGATCGCCATGAAATTCAGCGCCGCCGGCAAAGTGGTTTTCGCTCTGTTTGAACAGCGGCAGCACGTCTTTCCAGGCCCAGCCCGGATTGCCCGCTGCCGCCCAGCCGTCATAGTCGCCGGCCTGGCCGCGCATGTAGATCATGCCGTTGATCGACGAACAGCCGCCCAGCACCTTGCCGCGCGGATAACTCAGCGCGCGGCCATTGAGGCCCGGTTGTTGTTCGGTTTTGAAGCACCAGTCGGTGCGCGGGTTACCGATGCAGAACAGGTAACCCACAGGAATATGAATCCAGGCGTAGTTGTCGCGTCCGCCGGCTTCGAGCAGCAACACCCGTTGCCGTGGATCCGCTGAGAGCCGGTTGGCCAGCAAGCAACCGGCGGGGCCGGCGCCGACCACGATGTAGTCGTATTCATCCAGGGACGTCTGCATGCCCTGACCTCGCTTTTTGTTTTTATTGTCGGACACTCTAGTTGTTAGCTTTCGTTAAAAGAATGTTAGTTTTTGCGCAGCCGCTGTGCGTTTTCAAACAGCCCGAAGTGACGACAGCTGACAAGGACCTGCCATGTTCGACTGGAACGACCTGCGCTTTTTTCTCGAGCTGCAACGCAGCGGCCGCCTGCTCACCGCCGCGCGCCGGCTCAACACCACCCATGCGACAGTGGCGCGGCATATTGAATCGATCGAGAAAAGCCTCGGCACGGCGCTGTTCGTCCAGCACGCCCAAGGCTATGAAATGACCCCGGCGGGAGAGGCCTTGCTCAAGCACGCCGAGGCGATGGAAAACGTCGCGCTGCTGGCGCAGGAAGAAATCACCCAGTCCACCGCGCCGCTGGGCAAGATCCGTGTCGGCGTCACCGAAGGACTTGGCATCAAATTCCTCGCCAGTCGCATGATCGGCTTGTTCGAGCGCTATCCCGGGCTGGAAGTGGAACTGGTCGCCGTGCCGCGCTTTGTCAGCATCCTCAACCGCGAAGCGGAAATCAGTATCCACCTTGAACGGCCATCCGCCGACATGCTGGTCACGCGCAAACTCACCGACTATCGACTCGCGTTGTATGCCAGCCAAACCTACCTCGACAACGCACCGCCGCTGCACAGCCGTGAAGACCTGGGCCGGCATGCGTGGATCGGTTACGTTGACGACCTGCTGTTCAGTCAGGAACTGATGTTCCTCAACAGCTTCTGCCGTAGCCCGCGCGTGGTGTTTCACAGCACCAGCGTCATTGCCCAACAGGAAGCGGCGCGCTCGGGATTGGGCATCGCCGTGCTGCCATGCTACATGGCCGCGTCCGACCCGGATCTGGTGGCACTGTTGCCGGATGAAAGCATCGAGCGCAGCTACTGGATCAGCACCCGCCGGGAGCTGCATAAATCGGTGCGGCTGCGGGTGGTCTGGGATTATGTGGTGGGGTTGTGTGAGGCCGAGCAGGGGCTTTTACGCGGTTAAACCTGGCGCATCCAAATCCCCCTGTGGGAGCGAGCCTGCTCGCACTAATGCTCCATCGCTGGCACACCGCCACGGCTTGCACCGCCCCCTCCCGGCTGTCACCCTTCTGGCCGTTCTTCAAGGATCAGAAGGAATCAAGGATTGAGTGGCTACGTTCCAAACCCGCCGAAAAACTATCGCTACGAAGAAGCCAAACCCGTCGACATACACGCCCAGCATTGGGCCGAGTATGAGAAGCATGGGAAAGAGGCTGCGCGCGAGCCTGAGAAAATCGGGATTGCGTTGAGGATCGGGGTGTTCTTTGATGGCACGGGCAACAATGCGAACAACTCTGCTGCGGGGTTGTTGTGTGGTGCTCAGTATCCGATTGCCCCTGAGGATATCGATGCCAGTTGCAAGCCCTATATGCGCAATCCAGATAGTAGCTATGCCAATGAAACAACCAACGTGTACAAACTGAGCGAACTGTACTTCGCACCTCAGAAAGCCGAAGGAGACGGCTCGCACAAGCGGGCGTTTCGCAGGGTGTACATAGAGGGGATTGGCACTCAATCGGGAGAAGAGGACAGTACATTCGGAGCGGGCACGGGCCGCGGAGACACGGGTATAGCGGGTCGTGTCCAACAATCATTTAGCGAGATCAAATCGCGTATTGAAGATGTAATTAACGAAAATCCAAACAGTGAAATTACCTCGCTGACTTTCGATACGTTCGGATTTAGTCGCGGCGCAGCTGCCGCGAGGCATTTTGCCAATGCAGTAGTCCGCGGAAAACAAGGGCCACTCGGAGATGTATTGCGCAACAATGCGAGCGACTTTAGTCGCACCTTCATCGATCAGTACCAAGGCAGCATCAACATGGGATTCATCGGGCTGTTCGACACTGTGCCGTCGGTTGCTGGCTGGTCGAATTTTGGCAACGTTAAAAGTCCTGTGGCCACGGGTATCAAGCTCTACCTCGACCGGCGGTTTTTTACTGACGTCGTTCAGCTGTCGGCGCGGGACGAATATCGCGCTAATTTTGCATTGAGTCGCGTTAAAGCCGACCACTTGGAAGTCATTCTTCCTGGGGTGCATTCCGACATCGGCGGCGGTTACCGCGATGACATTGAAGAGTGTGTACTCGTCAGTCCAATGCAAACGCTTGAGGTATCGAAGTTTACCGATGTATCTACTACGTCGATCTACCGCGATGCCATGGTCATTAAAAATGAGTGGATCTCAAGGGGGTGGCCCGAAGATCTGCTGGAAATTGTTACGCCGGACGCGCTTCTCCTGCCCGTGGATCAACAGGACCGGCTCAGTCCCCGTAGAAAGCGCGTTTATGCGGCTCTGCAACTCAAACGTCCCGTAAGCGGGTTGTTGTCGAGGGTATATCTTCGGGTGATGCATAGCTTGGCAAAAGAGAAGGGGGTTCGCTTCGATGATATTCCAGCCACGGCTGCTTTGGCGGTTCCGTCAGAGCTTCAGGCGTTGTGCGACCGATTTGTCGCAGGTGACTACACCACAACTCAGCAAGAGGAGAACCTGCTGAGGTTGAAATACATTCACATGTCCGCAAATTGGAATCACCCTCTTGGAAGAAGAGACGGCAGCGGAGTCCGCGCCGTCTATATCAATGCGCCCACCGCAGACGCGATTCGCGTGCAGCATCCTCACGTACCTGACTGGACTCTTTGGTAATGAAATTATTTGTCGCCCTGTTACTTGGCGTATGCATAACGGGTTGCCAGTCTTCTGATCTGCTCTCAGCCAAGAGCGATCCAAAGTCGAAATGGTGGGAGCTGGCTTTCACTGAGCCCGATTACATGAAGGTATGGGTGGAGGACAGTTCGGTGCAGGACATGACCGGCAGAGTTTTCTTTAGAACCGGTGGAGGGACTGCTGCGGGCGGAGAGCCTGAAGACGGTACTGACTCTGCTCGCGGCTGGAAAGGGGTGGGGGGCAGCGGTAAAAGAGTGGTGGGGGCCGATCTACCCATTCGTATCTATGTTCGCTGGCAATCAATCGTTGAACAGAAAACGTGGCAAGCGTGGGTGGATATTCCAGAGAATGCCAGACAGATAATGGTGACTTCTACCAGTCAACGGTGCCCCGAGAGACCTGACAGGACAGCACGCTTCATGGCCTCTGTTTACTTGGGACTTGCTCCGGGCGGGGTTGTTCAGGTGTGGGTGAGAGACTCATGTCATCGACCGATAAAGGTTGCTCGAGCGCAAGGCGAGATTGAGCCGCTAGGGCCGGAGCTTGGGAAAAACGGTGGACGCTACGCCTATCCCGTCAGCGAAAAGTCCAAGCGCTATATCGAGAAATTCGGCATTCCATACGGAAGTTGGTAAGCGCTGACGCCGTGAGTCGTCCACTGTGCCGCCGCGCGCAATGTCGATTCACGGCTGCCAGTGCACTGATCCGCTACCGGCTCTTTTGGTGAATAAACAACTCACCTCAAATCAAAACCTCAAACGCCGCACTCCCCAGCACCTCTCCATTAACCATCACCTGCACCCCATGTCGCCCGGCAAAATGCTTGCGCGTCGTAAAATCCTTGATGACTTGATTCCGTCGCACTACCTCAGTCCCGAAACCCGCTAATGCCAGAGTCTTCAACTTGAAAACCTTCCTCGAAACCCCGCCATTTGCCTTCACATACTCAATCGCATAATCAATCACCAGCCTTTGCTCGTGCGCCACCATGGACTTCACCGTAAACGACAAAGTAATCGCTTCCCCCAACCTCACCACCGCCGGCTCGACCTGCACATCCAACAACTCAACCTCAGCCTTCGCCCCTGCGCCAATCACCGTCAGCGCGCGCACGTCGCCCTGTTTGATCAAACTGCGCAGCGCATGCTTGGCAATCCAGGCCGTGTGCTTGTTCTCCAGCGACCAACCTTCAATCGTGTCCAACACCCACTCCGGATGCACCTTCGTCACATCATTCAAATGATTTGCCACGGACTTGCGCACGTACAAGCTCTCATCCGCCTTCAACCGATCCAGTATCCCGGCGGCCAGCTGCGGATCAGCCTGCACCGCTTCCAGGCGGAACGACCACGGCAGGCGAGGGCGGCTGCCTTCGCTGGCTAGGCGGCGGACGTGGTGGTTTTCGTCTCGGGTCCAGTCGTGCATTCGTTCCAGCGAGCGCTCGAGGTCGCTGCGCAAAAAGTAGCGGATGGCGAATTCGGAGGAGCCGAAGGTGGTGAAGTACTTCAGCGCGTCCATTGAGGTGTCGAACGCATGGGCGCCGTAGCTCGCGACGTAATGCGGCAGGCACATGCTGACGAAGCCGCTGTTCAGCCGTGGCGCGAGTTCGAACAGCACTTCGAGGGAATCTTCGTAGTCCAGCGGCAGCACGGCATGCAGGCTTTCGCTGACACGCGCCATGCGTTGCATTACTGACAGTTCAGCGAGTCCGTCCTGGGCGTGTTTGAGAAACGCCTTGGCCTTGAACGCCGGGTACACCGCGCTCATTTCGTCAGCGATGTGCTGCAAGCGCTCGGCGTTGAAGATTTCCTTTAACGCCGGGGCGGCGGTGTCGTTGGAGCTCATGATCAGTTCATCGGTGTGCTGATGAACGCATCGGTGCCTTCTGCGTAGGCGGTGTACTCGGCGATACGCGCAAAGCGTGTTGCGTCGATCTGATCGGGTACGACGAGTTCGGTGAAGCTCCAGGCAACCGCCAGGCTTATGCCGGTCTGGGCGAGGGAGCCGTCGACAGGCAAGTCACTGTGTTCAAGTTCTTTTTCCAGTGCGGTAAACGCGGCGGCGAGCTGGCCTTCGACGCGTTCGACCCACGGCTGATATTGAATGTCGGCCGGGCGCAGGTTGCGTTCGTAGTAGAGCTGCACGGCTTTTTCGCAGGCGGCGAGGCTGAGGCCGATCAGACGCAGGGCGTGGGCGCGTTGTTTGAGATCGCTGGGCAGCAGGCTCTTGCCGGAACTGGCTTCGAGGTAGTCGAGGATGAGGGTCGAGTCCATCAGGACCACGCCGTCGTCGAGGATCAGCGTGGGCGCTTTGACCACCGGGTTGATCTGCTGGAATTGCTCGAAGTGGCGGAACACCGAGACCGACTCGTGTTCGAGGTCAATCCCCAGGCATTTGGCGGAGATTGCTACGCGGCGCACGTAAGGGGAGTCGAGCATGCCGATCAGTTTCATGACGCGTTCCTTCAAGTCGAACCGGTGGGAACGCATAACCTAGCCGAGCCTGAGACAATTGTCAGTCGTCGAATCCGGGTTGTTCGTGAATCTCATCGACATTCAGTTCCAGCCGATAGGCCACCGCCACAAACAGCGCCTGGCACAAACATAGCGTCGCACTCAGCGAACGAAACGCCAGCGCACTGCCTTCATTGACCAGCAACACGCTGTTGGCAAGTTTTGCCAGTGGCGACAGAGGGCTGTCGGTAATGATCAGGGCATTGGCGTTCTGCTGTTGTGCGAATCGCAGGCAGTGCTGGGTTTCCTTGGCGTAGGGTACAAAACTGATGGCGATGACCAGGTCGTTGGCGCGCACGCTGCGCATTTGCTCGCGATAGCTGCCGCCGATGCCGGAAACCAGATGAATGCGTTTCTGCGTATGTTGCAAGTTGTAAACCAGATAATCGGCGACGGCGAACGAACGTCGTACCCCGACAACATAAATGTCGTCGGCATTGACGATGAGATCGACGGCCATATCGAACGCCACCTCGTCCAGTTCGCGGCCCAAGCGTTCGATGCCCGAGAGCGTTGCGTCGATGCATTCGCGGGCCAGGTCGCCGCTGTTGGCGGTCTGCGAGTTGTTGGCGATCAGGCTGCGGATGCGTTGCTGATAGTTTTGCGCTGGCGTGGTTTTGTGCGTCCAGGCCTGGCGGAACAGCGCCTGCATCTCGCTGAAGCCGCTGAACCCGAAACGTTGCGAGAAACGCACAATGGCTGACGGGTGCACTTCGCACTCGCGGGCGATATCGCTGATGCGCTCGACCATGATTCGCTCGCTCTGCTGGCTGATGTAGCTGGCGACGCGTTTGAGCTGGCGCGGCAGGGCGTCGTACTCTTCGCTGATCATTTGCAGCAGGCGCTCGGCGTTGGCCGGCGGGCTGGCGAAGGAAATTTCGTCTGTGGCCGGCAGAGCGGGGCGGGGCATGGGCAGCATCCTTCAGGCGAGTTGAGCACGCGGTGGGCCTGATAATAGAAGGGCTGCGTAAGCTCTGCCGGGCTGAAACGATGCACCTTGCGAGAATAATCCCGGCTGTCGCTGGCGGGATGGTTAGCCGTTTGTCTTCTATATACAGCCGCTGGACTGAATTTCTTGCTATAAACGCACTCCGATGGCCGTGTGAAGACTGTGTCAGAGCAGTTTCCAGGTCCTGTCGGACAAATTCCCTGTATTTACAGTTGCTGAGGTCTTGATCGGGCCTTAGACTGCCGCCCCTCGTAAATTGAGTGCCGGGTGGCGTTTGCAATAAAACGATGCCTTTTCGACGGCCGACACGGTTCGCCGAAACGCTCCCTTATTCGCCTTAATGCACGTTTTTTTATAGAGATATCAATGACAAAGGACAAGTTGCTGGCTATGCCGGCAGATGACTACATGAATGCAGAGCAACACGCTTTCTTCACTGAGCTGTTGCAGAACATGAAAGTCGAAACCCACGAGCGCATTGAGCAAAATCGTATCGCCATCGAAAGCCTGGATACCCCGGCTGACCCGGCGGACGCGGCTTCGGTTGAAGAAGAGCGCACTTGGCTGGTCAACGCGATCGATCGCGACCAGCGCATGCTGCCGCAACTGGAACAAGCCCTTGAGCGCATCAAGGACGACAGCTTTGGCTGGTGCGACGACAGCGGCGAGGCCATCGGCCTGAAGCGCCTGCTGATCAGCCCGACCACCAAGTACTGCATCGAAGCTCAAGAGCGTCACGAGCAGATCGACAAGCACCAGCGTCAGGCCTGATTCCATGGCGGCCCCTGAATAGGGGGGGCGCCTGCAAGAGATCGCAGCCTTCGGCAGCTTCTACATGGAGTTGCGGGAGGCTGCGATCTTTGTTTTTGCTCGTCTGCGCTATTTCCCCCGTTGTTCCATTGACCTGCCACAGACCCCACGACTAACGGACCATGGATAATGGCGTTGTAGTGGCGTTTAATGCAGTCACAACAATGAGAACAAACGTGGGGTGATCAAGATGACGAGAGATGGATCTCTGGTTGCGGCGCTGCCTGCACCAGTGCTTTTGCCGAAAAACCGCTGGATCGCGCCGACCCTGCAAAGCATCGCCCTGATGCTGTTGCTGGCCGGCATGGCTATGGCCGAGTGGTCGCTCTACCTCGGCATGCCGCTGGCGGTGCTGATTGTCTGGCTGCCGCGCCTGCGTTCGCGCAACGTTCCAGCTGCTGTCCCGGTCGATAGTGCGAGCGCATTGTCCGCACTGACTCGCGATCTCTCCTACACCACCAGTCACAACGCACTGTCTGCCGCCGGCGTGGCGTTTTCGGTCAAAGCGCTCGCCAGCAAACTTGAATCGCAACTCGACGCGGCAGCGCAGATCGTCAGCAATGCCGAAGTGATGATCGCCACCGAACAGGCGACTTCACAGCTCAGTCGCGACGCGCTGGACGCCGCCAGCCAAGCGCATCACAGCAGCGCGGCGGGGCGCAGCGAACTGCTCGACTCGATTTCGCGCATGCAGCAACTCAGTCAGCGCGCCAACGCCAGCCGCGAATTGATCGAGGCCCTGAGTGTGCGCAGCGACGACATTCAGCGGGTGACGCTGGTGATCCAGTCGATTGCCAGCCAGACCAACCTGTTGGCGTTGAACGCTGCGATTGAAGCAGCCCGGGCCGGTGAGCATGGTCGCGGTTTCGCTGTGGTCGCCGACGAGGTGCGCGGATTGGCGGCGCGGACGGCGGCGGCCACGGGCGAAGTCGGTGAGATGGTTGCTGACATTCAGCAACGCACCGCGCAAGTGGTGGCGCAGATTCGCGAGTTGTCGAGCGATCTGCACACCGGCGTCGAACAGGTCGAGCACACCGGTCAGCATCTGGAAAATATCGCGCGACTTGCCGCCGGAGTGGAAACCCAGGTCAGCGAAATCGCCCGTGGCGCGCAAACCAATCGCGAGCAGCTTGACGCGCTGTTCAGCGCGATTGAGCAAATGCGTAGCGATCTGGCGATCAGCGATCAGCAGACCCGCCGCCTCGCCGAGGCCGCTGTGCAGATGGAAGGACAGGCGGAAACCATCAGCGAGCGCCTGGCCGAGGTCGGCCTGGATGACTATCACCAGCGCATTTATGACTTGGCGCGCGAAGGTGCGAGCCAGATCGCGGCGCGCTTCGAGGCGGATGTCGAGCAGGGGCGGATCAGCCTGGATGACCTGTTCGATCGCAGCTACCAGCTGATTTCGGGCACCGAACCAGCCAAATTTCAAACCCGCTTTGATCGATACACCGATCAGGTCTTGCCGGCGATTCAAGAACCTTTATTGGCGCGTCATGAAGGGCTGGTTTTTGCGATTGCCTGCACGCAGCAGGGTTATGTACCGACGCACAACCAGGCATTCAGCCAGCCATTGACCGGCGATGTGCAGGTCGACACGGTAAATAATCGCACCAAACGCAAATTCGCTGACCGCACCGGTATCCGCTGCGGCAGCCATCAGCAACCGGTGCTGTTGCAGACTTACACGCGCGATACGGGTGAGCTGATGCATGATTTATCGGTGCCGATCATGATCAAGGGCCGACACTGGGGCGGGTTGCGTCTGGGCTATAAACCTGAGAATCCGCGCTGAGATTATTACCGTTGACGCAATGAATCTGTGCACGGCGGTTGCTGTTTCCTCTCGACGGAAAGCATTAATCTGACGACTTAGTTAGGTAGCTAATTATTTCGGAGGGCACATGCAGTGCAGGGTAGACGTGGCAGTGATGATCGGCAGCGGTGTTCCGGCCGGCTTACGCGCGATGGGGCGCAGTGTTTGCTGGGTAGTTTTGCTCAACGGTGAGCGACGCGGCACAGCCTTCGCCAGTCGCGATGAAGCGGAGGAGTGCAAGGCTGCCTGGCTCGAACAATTGAACATCGAGCCCGGCGACAGCCTGCACTGATCGTACTTACTTGCCGCGATGCAGGCGCACGTTCAGCTCATCGACGATCGGCGCTTCTTCGCCATCGGCCCGCAGCCACTCCTTGAGTAATTGCGCCTGCTGGGGTGACCAGAAGTCGGCATCAATGAGTTTAGTGTCCGGATCCAGCGGATGTGCTTCGACAAAATCATTGATCGACGCCTCATCCGAGGGCAGGCCCAGCTGTTCGAAAAGGGTGGTCAGGTTAAGCTCGGTTGGCAGTTCCATCATCTACTCCTGGGTCGGTGCCGGTGCGGCTTGTTCGTTCACTCCCCTTATCAGAGGCAGGCGCTGGCGCGGAGTTCGATTTTTGATTCAAGCGAGCGGGCGAGGGCGCAGGCTTCGTTGTGATTGCCGCGGAAACCTCTGACACGTCCCGTGGATATCTCCTTGATGTGAAAGAACGCAATACCCGCTGGCACCACTTGAAAGTGTGGGGTTCGATGATTGTTAGAAGATGTCGGAAGGTTGTCGAGGTCGGCAACCTTCATCGTCAGAGGTGTGTTGATTCGCGCGTCGGCCGACGTGGCAAAATGAGTCAAAGTGCACATATGAAGTCCTTTTCATCAGTCGGCCGGGATTTAACGGCCGTTGCGGGTAGTCGTAAGGAGCATCGCTGCTCTAGAATCGCCAGTACCTGTTGACGACCGGGCTTATCTAAAGCAATTTTTCGCCAGCGATATGTCGGAAAAGTGCTTTTTTTCGTGAGAAATTTCCCTGAAGTTCGTAGTCAGATCTTGCTCCAGTCGCACTTGAGGCTTTTTCCTTCAAGCTTTGCCGATTTCGGGGCGGGTTCCGCTAATGACAATCCAGTAGTCTACGAACCTCGCGATCAAGAGCGCTTCGCTCGCTTCAGGTTTTTGAGTGATTTTGCAGTTTTCATCGGCATTGCCGTTTTTTGCCGTGCGTGTTTTCCGCTGCACGGTTTTTCAAATGTGGGGATGTTTCTTTGGCAGTCAGTAACCTCGATATGCATGCTTTGTTCGTGCTGGGTGATTTGCGTGCAAAGCTGGTCAAGCAATTTCAATCACGTTTTGTTTACATCACCGAGCAAAACGCCGAAGGCATTTACATCGCCGAAATCGATACCGAAAGTGCATTGGTAGTCGATGACAAACCGGGGCTCAAGCTCAAGGTCGGCGACCATTTCATCGCGTCAGTGTTGCCCAGCCGTGAAGGCGGCAAGATGGACATTCGTTTTCGCGACATCAAACTCACGGTTTACGGCTTGGGCGACTACGCATTTGTCAGTACGGCCGACGGTCACGCGATTCTGTTCAAGGAAGGTCATAGCGTCGTCACGGTGTTCGCCGCCAATGAACAATTGCCGGAAGGCCTGACCAAAACCTTGAAAGCTGTCACCGCCAAGGCTGCCAAATGGCGCAAAGGTGAACTGATTTCCTTCAAGGCCAGCGAGTGAGCCGCGCGCACTTCCATTCGCAAAATCTCGACAGCGCACGCGAAGACGCGCAGCGCCTGTTCGCCCGCAAGGCCGAACTGCAAGGTGCCTGGCTGAGTTGGGTAGCGTCGCAGCTCTATGCATTGCAACCGGCAGCTTACGCCAGCATGGTCAGACGTGAGCTGCAAAGCCTGCAGGAAAACTCTGAAACGTAACCTCGCGCACGGTAGACCCCGGAAAAAGCAGGAACCTCGGCTAAAGTCAGTTGACTGAGTCATTCAGAGGCTTGCGTTTCTGTCAGGCCAACTGCCATTGCTGTGAACAGCACGAGGTGTGATGCATGAACGGATTTCGACGGTTATTGGCCGCCAGCGTGGCCACCTTTGGTTTGCTGACGTCAGCGCAATCGCTGCAGGCGGCACAGGCGCCGATCCACTTTGCCGACCTGAACTGGGAAAGCGGCAGCCTGATCACCGAGGTGCTGCGGGTGATCGTCGAGAAAGGCTACGGCTTGCCGACCGATACCTTGCCGGGTACCACTATTACCCTTGAGACCGCGCTGGCCAACAATGACATCCAGGTGATTGGCGAGGAGTGGGCCGGGCGCAGTCCGGTCTGGGTCAAGGCCGAAGCCGAGGGCAAGGTCGTCGGTCTGGGCGATACGGTAAAGGGCGCCACTGAAGGCTGGTGGGTGCCGGAATACGTGATCAAGGGCGACCCGGCCAAAGGCATCAAACCGTTGGCGCCGGATCTGCGCAGTGTCACTGATCTGAAGAAATACAAGGACGTGTTCAAGGACCCGGAAAGCCCGGGCAAAGGGCGTTTCCTCAACAGCCCGATCGGCTGGACCTCGGAAGTGGTCAACAAGCAGAAGCTCACGGCGTATGGCTTGCAGGACGACTACACCAACTTCCGCAGCGGTTCCGGCGCTGCGCTGGATGCCGAGATCAGCTCTTCGATCCGTCGCGGCAAACCGGTGTTGTTCTATTACTGGTCGCCGACGCCACTGCTTGGCAAATTCAAACTGGTGCAACTGGAAGAGCCGCCGTTCGATGCCGAGGCGTGGAAGACGCTGACAGACGCCGATAATCCCAATCCGAAACCAACCCGCTCGCTGGCATCGAAATTGTCGATTGGCGTGTCTACGCCATTTCAAAAGCAGAACCCGCAAATTGCCGAGTTCTTCAGCAAGGTCGATTTTCCCATCGAGCCGCTGAACAAGGCATTGGCGGATATGAGCGACAAGCACACCGCGCCTCGTGAGGCGGCGGTCGCGTTCATGAAGACGCATCCGGATGTGTGGCAGGCGTGGCTGCCCAAGGATGTGGCCGACAAGGTGACGGCTGATCTGAAATAACGCGGTCAACGCAGTGCACCGCCGACCGGTCGTGCACGGCCAAAAAATCCGACTACGATGGTTTGTTCAAATCCCTTTGAAGGATTTCAACCATGACCTTTGTGTTGGCTCAATGGCTGGTGACTGTGTTCGCGGCAATCGGCCTGATGCATGTGTATTGGGCGTTGGGTGGGCAATGGGCGGCTGCGGTGGTGGTGCCGCAGGTGCCGGTTTCGGGCTTCGTGGCCACGGTACGCCCGGCCTTCAAGCCCTCAGGCTGGCTGACGCTGGCAGTGGCGGCTGTGCTGCTGATGATTGCGGCGCTGGTTTGTATGCGGGTCGGTTGGGGCGTGCCGGCGGTGAAGCACAAGGCACTGCAATGGGTGATCAGCGCGATCGCGTTGCTGATGTTTGCTCGGGCGATCGGTGATTCGAATCTGGTCGGGTTCTTCAAGGAAGTGAAGGATTCGCGATTTGCGCGGCTGGATACCTGGGTGTATTCGCCGTTGTGTGCGCTGCTGGGCGCGGGGTTGTTGGCAGTAGCGTGGGTTTGAGCCGATCCGGAATTGGCGATGCCCCGACTGGCCTCTTCGCGAGCAGGCTCGCTCCCCACATGGGAGAGCGCATTCCTACTGTAGCGATGGCGCCATCACCGGCGCCACATGATCATCAGTTACCACTTTCAGTCTGACGACTGCTCACCTCAGCCGGCACATCATCCCCGGCCATCCGCTTGCGGAACAACGCCGCCCGCGCCAGCAGCAGGGTGGTCACCGGCACGGTGATCGCCAACAGGACCGGAATCAACCAGGCATGCACCACTGGTGCGGATTTCAATGCCGAAAAGCAGATGATCGACGCCAGTGCCACACACCAGGCACCGAGTGTCGAGGCCAGCGCTGGCGGGTGCATACGCTGGAAGTAATCCTTCATGCGCAGCAATCCTGTTGCGCCCAGCAGGGTAAACACGCCGCTGAGCACCAGCAGCACCGCCACCGGAATCTCGACCCACAAAGACAATTCGGTATTCATTCGATCACCTCGCCACGCAGCAGGAATTTCGCCAGGGCAAAGGAGCCGACGAAGCCGAACAGCGCGATCAGCAGCGCCGCTTCGAAGTAGGTATCACTGGCGTAACGAATGCCCAGGGTCAGCATCATCAGCATCGCGACGATATACAGGTAATCCAGCGCCAGTACCCGATCCTGAGCTGACGGGCCTTTGAACAGGCGCACCAGGGTCAGCGCCATCGCCACGCAGTACAGAAACAGCGTCAGCAGAATCGCATTCGACAGCAATGGGCTCATTCGAAAATCTCCATCAACGGTCGCTCGTAAGTGCTTTTGAAGTGCTCGATGAACTGCGCTTCGTCGTGCAGATCCCAGACGTGCAGCAATAGAACGCTGCGGTCCAGCGCCAGTTCTGACCATACGGTACCGGGCACCACAGTGCAGATCATTGCCAGTGCCGCCAGACCATGAGCATCGCGCAGATCCAGCGGCACCTTGATAAAGCATGAGTTGGGCGGACGGCGTCCGGCGTTGACTACGCCCCAGGCGACGATCAGGTTGGACATGATGACGTCGCGGCCGACCAGGAAGAACAGACGCAGGATGGCGATGGGGTTGCGGATGCGCGCACGTTTCGGCCGCAATTTGCGCATCATCAGCGGCGCAGCGAGACCCAGCGCGGCACCGAGCAGCAGATTGCCCGGGCTGACGGACAGGTTCAGGGTCAGCCACAGAATCCACAGGGCCAGCGATAACCACGGAGCCGGGAACAGTCGATTCATGGCTGCACCTCGAGCATGTCGGCTCTGGCTTGCGGGCTCGGCACCGCCCGAGTGCCTAGAACTGCGAACACATATTGCTGCGGATTGTTCAGCGCATCGGCCGTGGCCTGGGTGTAGCGCAGCAGCGGTTCAGCCTTGAACGTAAGGGCAATGCTCAGCCCGAGCAGCAGGAAAATCGGCGCGCATTCGAGTTTGCGCAGCAATGGTGACGGGCGCTCTTCCGGCGTCCAGAAGCGCTGAATGCCGAGGCGCGAGAAGGCCATCAGCGAGGCCAGACCGGTCAGGATCAACAGCGCCAGCAATCCCCATGCGCCGGGAGACAGCGGCGCCGCAGTGCCAAGTCCCAACGGGTTGAGCAATGCCCCGATCAGGCTGAGCTTGCCGATGAACCCGGACAGCGGTGGCATGCCGATGATCAACAGCGCGCAGGCAATGAAGCTCAAACCGAGAAAGGCCATGGTCCAAGGGATGACTTGGCCGACCACGGCTTTCTGCTCGTCGTCGAGGTTGATGCCCTTGGGCGGTTGCAGGGATTCCTGTGGACGCGGCAGAAGTTCGCTTTCGTCCTCGAGGGGAATCTCGTTGGCCGAGCGCGAGCGCTCGATCAGTTCGGCAAGCATGAACAATGCGCTCAGCGCCAGGGTCGAGCTGACCAGATAGAACAGCGCAGCGCCGATCAGGTTCGGCTGGGCGAAACCGATCGCCGAGAGCAGGATCCCCGCCGACACCAGAATGCTCAGGCTGGCCATGCGCTCCAGGCGTTGCGCGGCGATAATCGCCAGCCCTGCGCAAGCCATGGTCGCCATGCCGCCGTAAATCAGCCAGTCGCCGCCGAAGAATGCCGAGGCGCCGGCCTGGCCGGAAAACAACAGGGTCCACAAGCGCAGCAGGGTGTAGACGCCGACCTTGGTCATGATCGCAAACATCGCCGCCACCGGCGCGCTGGCGGATGAATAAGCCGGCACCAGCCAGAAATTCAGCGGCCACATGCCAGCCTTGGCCAGAAACGCTACCGCTAGAATCCCTGCCCCAGCGTGCAGCAAGCCACGGTCGGCTTCCGGCACCAGCGGGATCTTCATCGCCAGATCGGCCATGTTCAGCGTGCCGGTCACCCCGTAGATCAACGCAGCGCCGATCAAAAACAGTGACGATGCCAGCAGGTTGATCGAAATGTAATGCAACCCCGACGATACCCGCGCCCGGCCAGAGCCGTGCAGCAATAAGCCGTAGGACGCGGCGAGCAACACTTCGAAGAACACGAACAGGTTGAACAGATCCGCGGTCAGGAACGCGCCGTACAGGCCCATCAGCTGGATCTGGAACAGAGCGTGAAAGCTTGAGCCGGCGCCGTCCCAGCGGGCCATGGCAAACAGCAACGCGCTGACGCCGATGACGCCGGTCAGCACCAGCATCAATGCCGACAGGCGATCAACCACCAGAACGATGCCGAACGGTGCCTGCCAGTTGCCCGGCAGGTACACACCGATGGAGCCGGGTACGCCGGTGGTCTGCGTCCATTGCAGCAGCATCACTGAAATGAACAGGCCGAGGAGGCTGGAGAACAAGTTGATTTTCGCCTTCAGCGGCCGGTGCTTCTCGCCCAGCATCAGCATGATCGCCGCGGTCAGCAGCGGCAGCAGGATCGGTGCGGCGATCAGGTGAGTCATCGCCATCATTCTTTAGGCTCCCGGCCGTCGACGTGGTCGGTGCCGGTCAGGCCGCGCGAGGCGAGCAATACGACGAGGAACAGTGCGGTCATGGCGAAGCTGATGACGATCGCCGTCAGTACCAGCGCCTGGGGCAGCGGGTCGGTGTAATGCAGCAAGTCCTGGGTCACGCCGTCCTTGATCACCGGTTCCTTGCCGATGAACAGGCTACCCATGCTGAAAATGAACAGGTTGACTGCATATGACAGCAGGCACAGGCCCATGACCACCTGAAAGGTTCGCGGGCGCAGGATCAGCCAGACCCCGGACGCGGCAAGAATGCCGATGGCGATTGCGATGACTTCTTCCATCAGACGGCTCCTTTGCTGGCGACGGACTTGGGCAGCGAGGCCGTCTTGTGGCCGCGCACCGATTGGTGGGCGAGGGCGGTGAGGATCAACAACGTCGATCCGACCACCACGGCGTACACGCCGACGTCGAAGAACAGCGCACTGGCGATATGGATATCACCGAGCAACGGCACGCTGATGTGCCAGGTGTGAGTGGTCAGGAACGGATAACCGGCAAGTAGCGCACCGAGACCGGTGGCAGTGGCGAACAGCAGCCCGGTGCCCATCCAGCGCAATGGCCGCAGGCTCATTTGTGCTTCGACCCACTGCGTGCCGGCAACCATGTATTGCAGGATAAAGGCCACCGACATCACCAGCCCGGCGACAAAGCCGCCGCCCGGCTGATTGTGCCCGCGCATGAACAGATAAAACGAGACCACCAGGGCGACAGGCAGCAGCAGGCGCACCAGTACCGCCGGCACCATCATGAAGCCGAGCGCGGTGTCGCTGGCCGAACGCGGGTTGACCAGATCGGTGACCACGTCCGGCGCGAGCAGACGTTGCTGGGCCGGCAACTGCAAGCTTTCCTTCGGCGGACGGAAGCGCCGCAGCAGGGCGAACACGGTGAGCGCCACGGCGGCCAGCACGGTGATTTCGCCGAGGGTATCGAAACCACGGAAGTCCACCAGCATCACGTTGACCACATTGCTGCCGCCGCCCTCGGGCAGGGCGCGACTGAGGTAGAACGAGGAAATATGGTTCGGCGTCTGCCGGGTGAGCATGGCGTAGGACAGCAGGGCCATGCCGGCGCCGACGGCAATCGACAGCAGCAAATCGCGCAGACGACGAATACGCGCCTTGCGCAGGCTACTTGGCAGTGGTGAGACTTCTTCGATACGTCGCGGCAACCAGCGCAGGCCAAGCAGGATCAACACCGTGGTCACCACTTCGACTGCCAGTTGCGTCAGCGCCAGATCAGGCGCCGAGAACCAGACAAAGGTCACGCAGGTCATCAAGCCGCAGACGCTGACCATGGTCAGGGCGGCGAGACGGTGATATTTCGCCTGCCAAGCGGCGCCAAGCGCACAGGCGATCGCCAGCAGCCACAGGGTCACGAAGACAATGGATCCGGGGATTTTCGGCCGGTCGCCCCAGGTCAGCGTGCTGTGCAGCATCGGGATCAGACCGGCGAGCACCGCGGCCGAAACCATCAGGAACAGCTGCATCTGCAAACGCTTGGTGCCCAGGCGCCGCTCGACGCGCCGGGCGATGCGCATCATTACGACCAGACTGCGTTCGAACAAACGCTTGCCGTTGAAGCGGCCCACCAGCGGCGGGTACTTGAAACGGCCCAGCTTGAACTGCTTGCGCAGCAGCAGATAGAGGAGGATGCCGCCGGACATGGCGATCAGGCTCATGATCATCGGCGCGTTCAAGCCGTGCCAGATGGCCAGGCTGTATTCCGGCAACTCCCCGCCAACTACGGGCAGCGCTGCAGCGGCGAGCAGTGGCCCGACGATCTGCGCCGGGAAAATCCCCACCAGCAGGCAGGTGAAGACCAGCAACTCGACGGGTGCGCGCATCCAGCGTGGCGGCTCGTGCGGCGTGTGCGGCAGGTCAGTGGCGGTGGGGCCGAAGAACACGTCGACGGTGAAACGCAGGGAGTAGGCCACGCTGAACATGCCGGCGATGGTCGCGACGATCGGCAGAGTGGTTTCGACCCACGCCGTGGCGTTGATGAACACGGTTTCGGCGAAGAACATTTCTTTCGACAGGAAACCGTTGAGCAGCGGCACGCCGGCCATCGAGGCACTGGCGACCATGGCCAGTGTTGCCGTATAGGGGATCAGCTTGATCAGGCCGCTGAGTTTGCGAATGTCACGGGTACCGCTTTCGTGGTCAATGATGCCGGCGGCCATGAACAGCGAAGCTTTGAACGTCGCGTGATTGAGAATGTGAAACACCGCCGCCACCGCGGCCAGTGAACTGTTCAGGCCCAGGAGCAAAGTGATCAGACCGAGATGGCTGATGGTCGAGTAGGCCAGCAAACCTTTGAGATCGTTCTGGAACATGGCGCAGTACGCGCCGAGCAACAGCGTACAGGCGCCCGCTCCGCTGACGATGTAGAACCATTCCTCACTGCCGGACAGCGACGGCCACAGACGTGCCAAAAGGAAAACCCCGGCCTTGACCATGGTCGCCGAGTGCAGATAGGCCGAGACGGGCGTCGGTGCCGCCATCGCGTGGGGCAGCCAGAAGTGAAACGGGAACTGCGCGCTTTTGCTCAGCGCGCCGATCAGGATGAGTGGCAGGAGAACGGGGTAGAGGGCATGTGCGCGAATCAGATCGCCGGCGGCCAGGACCTTGTCCAGGTCATAGCTGCCGACGACATGGCCGAGAATCATGACCCCCGCCAGCAGACATAACCCGCCAGCACCGGTGACCATCAGCGCCATATAAGCACCGCGCCGCGCATCGGCGCGGTGGTGCCAGTAGCCGATCAGCAGGAACGAGAAGAGGCTGGTCAGCTCCCAGAAAAACACGATCTGAATCAGATTGCCGGAGATCACCAGGCCAAGCATGGCGCCCATGAATGCCAGAAAAAACGCGAAGAAGCGTGGCACCGGGTCGTCCGGCGACATGTAGTAACGGGCATATAAAGAGACAAGTGTGCCGATGCCGAGCACCAGCATCGAGAACAGCCAGGCGAAGCCGTCCATGCGCAGAACGAAGTTCAGCCCCAGACTCGGCAACCACATGAATTCTTCGCGGATCACGCCGCCGTAGGTGATTTGCGGGTACAGCAACGCGACTTGAACGGTACCGATCAAAGCGACCAGGCCCGCCAGCAGGGATTCGGCATTACGCGCATTGTGCGGCAGCACCGCTGCCAGACAGCTGCCAACGAACGGCAGAAGCAGTAGAACTATCAGGGACATAGGCTTCTAATCTGCGGAAGTTTGTGAAGCATCATACGTGCCAGCTCCCTGATCACCAAACGCGAGGATGTCTCAGAATCCTACAAAGTAGTTGGGAATTGTGTGTTTGGCGTTGTTTCAGAGGTAACGATGGAGCAGCGCTTTCGCGAGCAGCCAGAAGAGATTGCGGGTCACCCCTGCGTTTCCCGCTCCAGCTCAGCTCCTGCCTCGGTAGACCTTCCCTTGGTCTTCAGCTCACTGATAATCACCGCCGCAACAATCAACCCGGCCCCAACCAGCGCAATTGCCGGCAAGCGCTCCCCGGCAATCCGTCCGACAATCCCGGCCCACACCGGTTCACCCGCATAGATCAACGTCGCCCGAGTCGGCGAAACACTCTTCTGTGCCCAGTTCATCGCTACCTGAATCGCCGCACTCGCCGCGCCCAGGCCCAAAGCCGTCGCCAGCAACAACCAGGAAAAATCCGGAATCACTTCACCGGTCGGCACCACCAGCAAGAACGACAACACCGCCGTCACCGCCAGTTGCACCACCGTCACTCGCCGCACATCCACCTGCCCGGCGAAAGTGCTGATCAAAATGATTTCAGCTGCAATCGCAACGGCGCTGATCAATGTCGCAATTTCTCCGGGACTGAAATTCAGCGCCGCCCCAGAGGGGCCTGACAACAACATCAATCCGGTAAACGCCAGCATGATGCCGATACTTGGCATCAACCCCGGACGCCGTCCCAGCACCAGCCATTGCAGCAGCGGCACAAACGGTACATAGAGCGCGGTAATGAACGCCGACTGACTGCTCGGAATGCTTTGCAGCCCGACCGTCTGCAAGCCATAACCAAGCATGATCGCTACACCGATGAACGACCCTGCCTTGACTTCGAACAAGGTCAACTCGCGCAAGTGCCGCCAGGAAAACATCGCCACGATCGCCGCCGCTGCGGCGAAGCGCAGCCCGACGAAAAACATCGGGCCACTGACCGTCATGGCATGTTGCACAATCAGAAACGTGCCGCCCCAGATCATGGTAATCAGCACCAGCACGCACTCGGCTTTGCTGAAGCGGGAGAAGCGGATTGGGGACGCAGAATTGTTTGGCGACATCATGACCTTGCGCACATTAAAAGGGAGGCCGCACAATGCCGCCAATGTTGCGCAGTATACTGCCCAACCCCACCGAGTGAGCAATATAGTGCACAAAGATTTGACTCAGCGAGCCTCCGTTCTGCAACACGTCAGCCAGAACGTTCGACGCTTGCGCCATGCTGCGGATATGAGCCAGACCGCACTGGCGGAAAAATCCGGGGTGAGCCGACGGATGCTGGTAGCAATCGAGGCAGGCGAAAAGAATGTCAGCCTGACCACGCTTGATCGCGTTGCCGAAGCGCTTGACGTTGCCTTCAGCGATCTGATCCAAGCGCACGATGCGCGCGATCCGAGCCGGATCAATGAGGTTGCCTGGGCGGGCACGATTCCCGGCAGCAGAGCCGTGCTACTGTCCAAAGCCACCGCGAGCCGCGAAGTCGAGCAATGGGAATGGTGTCTGCAACCGGGCGAAGTTTATCCGTCGCAACCGGACGCCGATGGCTGGAGCGAGCAGATCTACGTATTTGAAGGATGCCTGACACTGATGCTCGGCGATCAGGCGCAGCACATCAATAAAGGAGAGTTTTTCATGTTCGCCAGCAATCAACCGCATGCCTACCGCAACGATGGCGATGTGGCTGCGCGGTTCGTGCGTAATGTGGTGATCTGAATGGAACAGCCTGCGGACATCCTGATCATCGGCGGCGGCCTCAGTGGCACCATGCTGGCGGTGCAATTGTTACGCCTGCCTGGGCAACGACGAATTGCGATTATCGAGCCGCGTGCTGAACTGGGACGTGGCGAGGCTTACAGCGCAGTCGAGTTGGGACATACGCTGAACGGCAACGCGGCGCGGATGAGCGTCGACCCGGATAATCCTGATGATCTGACGCAGTGGCTGACGGCGCATATTGCCGGCGGCGGCTGGCCGGAATCTGCCGAGCAGGACGTGCCGGTCAGTGAGCTGTTTCCGCCGCGTGGCCTGTTCGGGGTCTATGTGCAACAGCGTCTGGCCGAAGCCAGGGCAGTGGGGGCTCTGCAAGGTTCGACCGTTGAACATATTTGTGCTGAAGCCGTCGACCTTCAAGTTAATGCTGGTTCAGTGCAGCTCACCTTGAGCGATGGCCAGACTCTGCGTGGATCGCTGGCCGTGCTGGCCACCGGCATGTTTCCCGCCGCCCGCACGCCGCAGACGCAATCCAGTGGCCTTAACGCCGCAGCGCTCGATCCCTGGGATGTGGCGGCCATGCGCGAAATCGACCCGCAGTCCACCGTGCTGATCATCGGCTCCGGTCTGACCATGGTCGATGCCGTGGTGTCGCTGGAGCAGGCCGGGCATCGCGGGCCGATTGAGGTGTTCTCCCGGCATGGCCTGCTGCCGCACGTGCGCCGTCAACCGCCGGCGTGGGTGGATTTTCTGGCAGCAGATCACAACATTCGTACGCCCCGCCAGTTGCTGCGCGAGTTGCGTCGACATTGTCGCGACGCAGTCGCCCAAGGCATCGACTGGCAGGCGCCGCTGGATACGGTTCGCGCGCACATCGCGCGGTTGTGGAGTCAGGCGACTGACGTGCAGCGTCGACAATTCGTACGGCATGTACGGCCATGGTGGGAGAGTCATCACCATCGTTCGCCGCCACTGAGCGCCGAGTTGATCGAACGGCTGCACAAGCAAGGGCGCTTGCGCATTCACGCCGCGTCGTTCAAGGGGATTGAGCCCGGCGCGGGCGATGCTGTGACCATTCGCATCCGTCCGCGGGGTGAGACTGAAACAGGCGTGGTCAGCGGTGCGGCGCTGATCAACTCCAGCGGTATCGAATACGACTGGCGGCGAGTCGCACGACCGTTGCCGCAGCAATTGCTCGCGCGGGGACTGGTGCAACCGGGGCCGCTGGCGCTGGGGATCACAGCAAAGGACGGCGCAGTGGTGGATGCCGAAGGGCAGGTGAGCGCTCGGTTGTTCGCCATGGGCCCGCCGTTGCGCGGGATGTGGTGGGAAAGTACGGCGGTGACGGACGTCGCTGCACAGGCTAAAGCGTTGGCTCGGCGGTTGGTGGATAGCCCGAAAGATTGATGTGTTCTTTCGGGCTTCTTCGCGAGCAGGCTTGCTCCCACAGGGGGATTGAGGTTGTGACTACAATTTGCGCCACACCATAAATCCTGTGGGAGCGAGCTTGCTCGCGAAAGCGTCATCTGATTCAACGTCTCTGTTGAATGAAAGACCGCTATCGCTGGCAAGCCAGCTCCCACAATGGGTGTGCGTTACGACTTGAAATTACGCGACGACGCGATAGCACGGCACATACGCCGCGCCACCCGGCAACTTCATCCGGTGCTGGGCGACGAATGCCTTTAGCAGCGCATCAAGCGGCTGCATGATCGCCGCATCACCACGGATCTGATACGGCCCGTGCTCTTCGATCAGGCGAATGCCTTTGTCCTTGACGTTACCGGCGACGATCCCGGAAAACGCCCGACGCAGATTGGCCGCCAGTTCATGCGGTGGCTGGTCGCGATGCAGTTTCAGGTTGGCCATGTTTTCGTGGGTTGGATCGAACGGGCGCTGGAAGCCTTCATCGATTTTCAACAGCCAGTTGAAATGGAACGCATCGTTACGCTCGCGGCGGAATTGCTTCACCGCTTTCAGGCCTTGAGTCATCTGCCGCGCCACTTCGGCCGGGTCGTCGATGATGATCTCGTAATGCTGCTTCGCCGCTTCGCCGAGGGTCGCGATGACGAACGCATCCAGCTGTTCCAGATACGGCGCGGCATGCTTCGGCCCGGTGAGGATGACCGGGAAGGGCAGGCCTGCGTTGTCCGGGTGCATCAGGATGCCGAGCAGGTAGAGGAACTCTTCGGCCGTACCGGCGCCGCCCGGGAAAATGATGATGCCGTGGCCGACACGGACGAAGGCTTCCAGACGCTTTTCGATGTCCGGCAGGATCACCAGCTCATTGACGATCGGGTTCGGCGCTTCGGCGGCGATGATGCCTGGCTCGGTCAGGCCGAGGTAGCGACCGCCGTGAATGCGCTGTTTGGCATGGGCAATGGTCGCGCCTTTCATCGGGCCTTTCATCACGCCAGGGCCGCAACCGGTGCAGATGTCGAGGCTGCGCAGGCCCAGTTCGTGGCCGACTTTCTTGGTGTATTTGTACTCTTCGGTGTTGATCGAGTGGCCGCCCCAGCACACCACGATTTTCGGCTCGACGCCCGGGCGCAGGGTGCGCGCGTTGCGCAGCAGATGGAACACGTAGTCGCTGATGCCTTGGGAATTGCTCAGGTCGATGCGCTGGCTGTCGAGTTCGTTCTCGGTGTAGACGATGTCGCGCAGGGCGCTGAAGAGCATTTCGCGGGTGCTGGCGATCATCTCGCCGTCGACGAACGCGTCGGCCGGAGCGTTCAGCAGCTCCAGGCGTACGCCGCGATCCTGCTGGTGAATACGGATTTCGAAGTCCTTGTAGGCTTCGAGGATGGTCTTGGCATTGTCGACATGCGCGCCGGTGTTGAGGATAGCCAGGGCGCACTGGCGGAAGAGGGTATAGGTGCTGCCGGATCCGGCTTCGCTCAGTTGCTGGACTTCACGTTGAGAAAGGGTTTCCAGACTGCCTTTCGGACTGACCGAGGCATTGATTACGTGTCGTTGGGTCATGCAGTGATCCTTAAAACGATGTCATCCACAACGCAGCGGATGGCATCCGAATAGTGTGTATCCATGAATGAAGATGGCACGATCTGCGCTATACCGCCATGTCCCGTTGGACTTTGAAAAGATGAAAAGGAGCCCCAGCATAGCTAAAACCCGGTGCGATGCGATAATGCGCTGGCGAGTTTTTTCCGTTGCGCGTTATGCCACTCAAGGAAGTCATTTTCGATGTTCGAGATTCAGCCGATGGACCCCGCTACCTTTCGTCAGCAGACCCGCCGCAGCACGATCATCATCGCCGTGCTGTTTCTGCTGCTGGCCATGCTGTTTTCGTCGGTTGCGGTGGCAGTGTTCGGTGAACCCGACGGGGATAACCTGCGTTTCAATGTCGGCGGCGTATTCGTGGCGTTTCTGCTGACGGCGGCGCTGTTGCGCGGGCGTTTCTGGCATCAGACCTGGATGGCCCCGGCGGTGTACAGCTGGCGCCTCAAGCGCAATCTGATGAGCATCACCAATGTCATGCATCAGGTGACAGCGGCGGTGCAGAACAACGATCCGACGGCGATGAAGGTGTTGCGTTTCTATCACCTCGGATTGCTGCAAATGCATGAGCTGGACGGCAACTCCAGCGATCATGGACAACTGCGTGATGAAGTGGAACAGCACAAGGCGCGGATGCAGGCGCAGGGACTTGATTTTGACCAGCCACGCTTCGATCCGCAGTGGCTGGAAACGTTGAAACCGGCCTCGCGTTAAAACGGAATGCGCCGGGCGCGGCGCAATTTCCATGAGCGCAGCAGTCGTGCGTACACCAACAGGTTGACCGCCAGCACCACGCTGCCGAGGGCCAGTTGAATCTGCGGCGTCAGACCGGCCGGGTAGATGATCGGCCAGATGTAATGCTCAATGAAGCCGCCGGCGTATTCGGTCTGTCCGGCCGCGTGGCGCATGAGGTTTTCCCAGTAGGTCAACGGACAGGCCAGGTGCAGCACCTCGACCGCCACGCCCCATGCGGCCGCCGGCAAGTGCAACCACATCAATCGTGGCCAGCGCAGCACCAGCAGCCCGCCGAACAGCACGAACAAGATGAAACACAAGTGAAACAGCACCAGCCCGTCGGCGGCGATTCGGTACAGCATGGCGTCTTCCTGACATAAGGGGGATAGCGCTATGGTACGCCGCGCGGGACAAAATTCCTTGGTGAATTCGGGCGCGCAAAAGTGTTCTACCCTTTAACGATCATCAACTGTTCTGAGGTGAGGTGCACATGGCAACTGAGCAAACGCGTGCGGAAGATGATGAGCCAACAGAAGAAGAAATCGAGCGGCAAAAGAGGCAGGAAAAAACCTGGAAGCACGATGACAGCCGCGAGTTGTCGGACCGCGATCAGGAGCGTCCGCTGAAACCTTGAACAACCCATATGAAGAGCCCCGCATCAGCGGGGCTCTTCGCGTTTCAGAGGTCTGCCAGCTGCGTGAAATCCGGGTAGGTCGCGCGATACCCCAATGTTCGATCAATCCACGCATTGAGCTCATTGACCATCACCGGCGGATGGCCGGGATAACCCTCGAGGGTGCTGCGCAGGGTGCGTTCGATATCGGGCACGCTGTGCAGGTTTCGGGTCTTGATGTAATGGCCGATAAAACAGTCGAGTTCCAGGCGTTCTGTCTTGGACAGATGGACACACTTCAGGCCGCTGACCTGTTTGATTGCAAAATCGTCGCTCACTTATTTCTCTGCAAGGCTTGAAAGTTGTTGATGGATTCCTGATTTCTTTGACTCTTTGGTCAACTGGTATACCAATCGGAAAGGCGGCGCGCATGCTATCCGCAGCGCGGGAAAATGTATGTATGACTGTCGAAATGTCTGACAGGCGGTTGATTCGCTCAAACGGCTGTTTTACGGGCGTTGTATCGCGGTTGAAACACTTTTTGTAACGCAGGGGACTCAGTGGCGACGTTGGTTGATTAACGCAAGGATGGACGGATTATTTAGTCGACTCGTTCTATCAATTGCGCACTTTGATTACGCGTATTGCCGACCGCTTTGCCGACTTTGTACCATTCGAAGGCCTCACTGGGCTCGCCTTCAAACAGCAGCATCTGCTCGGCGCGTTCCAGTGGCGTAGCCGGATCAAGCCATTCCCGAGCTCGCGCCGAATCGAAGACCACTGGGCGCCGATCGTGAATATCGAGCAGGCCGCCCAGGCTGTCAGCGGTGATGATGACGAACCCGTCGTCCTCCCTCGGCGCAACCCCCGGTGCCGGAAACTGGCCGATACCAGCGCAGAAAACCGGAGCCTGATCCGCCCGACGAATCAACCAGGGCTGGCGGGATTTTTCCCCGGTATCGACCCATTCAAACCAGTTGTCGACCGGCACAATCAGCCGCTGCCGCCAGATCGTCCGGAAGAACGCGCCGTGGGCGACTTTCTCCACCCGAGCGTTGATTGGTGGGGCACGATCCCTGGCCCAATGCGGCCGCCAGCCCCAGCGCAGATTGTCGGCATGAATGGCCTGCTCGTGCTGATGCAGAACCGCCAGGGCAGTGCTGGGCGCCGCGTTGTAGCGATCCAGTGGCGCATCGCCGACGTGATTGATCAACGCATCCGGGATGCTCAAGACCGCGACGAAATCGTGAATCCCACGGTACTGCGTGAGTCTTCCGCACATGGATGAAATCTCCTTGAGGAAATTTGAGTCTAGTCGGACCTGCCAATGTGCCGGCCGATGACGCACTGAAAGCAGCACCGGAACCAAACCCTGTGTACCTTATCCAACCTGCGCTCGCGGATAGCCGCGCAGGGATGGACAAAGGCGAGGGTGTTTAGCCATTCGACAACACGACGGCCTCGGCCTCAGGGCAAGACATGACATCCGGATGCAAACTTCTTTGTGTTGCGCTCATCGCGCTCGGTCTGGCCGGTTGCATCGCCGCGCCGATTGAAATGACCACGCAAACCGAAACGCGCCTGATGGCCCAGGCCCCCGTACGTTTTCTCCTGACGTTCGACGATGGCCCCAGCGCTTCAGGGTTGTGGAATCCCACGGCGACGGTGCTCGACAGCCTCCAAACCAATCCGTTGCAGGCAAATATCAAAGCCGTGTTTTTCGTGCAGACCCGAGCACCCAGGGCAGGCAACAGCGAGATCGGTCGCAGCCTGATGCGTCGTGAACACGCCGAGGGGCATATTCTCGCTTTCCACACTGCGACTCACTGGCACACCAACCATCGCTCGCTCGACCCGCAAGAACTGGAGCAGTCGCTGACCGATGGCAGTGCTGACATCGCCGCTATTACCGGAGCGCCGCCCAAGCTGTTGCGCCCACCGTTCTGGAACTACGACAAGCGCACATTTGCGGCCTATCAAAAACACGGCTTGCATGTCTTGCTCACGGACATGAGTGCCAACGACGGCAAGATCTGGGGCTTCAACGCCAGCCCTCGGCGTCGGGCGAACATGCTGCGGCAGTTATCGGAAGTGCGCGAGCGTATCGCCGTGGGTCAATTGCCGATGGTGGATGGCGTAATTCCGGTCGTGGTGACGTTCCATGACCTTAATCGCTACACTGCGCGGCACACTCGCGAATATCTGCAGATTCTGCTCGATAGCGCGGCGGCGACCGGGGTCAGACTGGCGGACAAGCCGTTCTACGACAATCAGGCCGCACTGGAAAAAGCTGCGTTGGCGCGTACGGTTCAGCAAAGCGCTGAGCCGGTGAATCTGCCCGGAATGTGGAACTGGATCTGGGATCACGACGCGCATTGAATGGCATGAGTGAGTTGTGATCGGCTTGGCATTCCCGGCGGGCAATAAACACACCGTGGGTCTATGCTCGATGGATCGATTCTCCGCCTGCGAGGCGCCCGTCCATGCTTGCCATTGCCGATATTTGCCGGATCGTCGAGTCAGGCTTCCCCACGTTCAAGTGTGATTGCACACCGACCGGACAAGGTCTGTTGCGGATCAAGGTGTATGAGCCGGGCAGTGGGCGTGTCGAGTTGTTGCTTGACGGCGTTTCTCCCGAGCATCTGGTGACGATTCGCGATATTTCCAATTTCATTGGTGAGTTGCGAACGGAAATCAGCGCGGGTCGCCGGGCGTTCGCCGGCTAATCGTTATAAACGCCGTTGAAAAGCCTGCACGATGCGCCGTGTCGCGTCGTTGGTTTCAAGATTGTGCACGGCATCAAGCGGGTACCAGATGCAATCGACGATCTCGTTCTGCGGGCGCACATCGTCGAGGTTGACCACCGAAGCCTCGTACACATGATGCCGCGTACTGCCCGCCTGAAAATCCATCAGGTACAGGACGTCCTCCGCATTGAGCCCGGTTTCCTCCTGCAACTCGCGCACGGCTGCCGCCGCACGGGTTTCCCCGGGTTCGACCTTGCCGCCGGGCAATGACCAATGATGGCGGGGTTTGCGTACCAGGAGGATATGGCGATCCTGTTCGCAAATGACGGTGGCGCGTACTTTCATGATTGCCCTGTTGATGCGTGTCATAAAACTGTAATCAATCTGCAATATTCGAGCCGCAAGCGGATTTAAAGGTTCCCTCTTGATTCGGAGCCATTTGCGTAGCAAAAAGTGCCAGTGAATTGACATGTGCCAGGGCGAATCCGGTTTACACCGCAGCGGGGAGCGGGTGTAAGGTAAGCCCGTACACCGAAAACACCGTTGACGAAATGGAGGTGCTCATGAGCATTCCAATGCTGAACAAGCTGCACATGAACGGTTATGACGTGCTCAGCGTGAACAACGGCCCATGGCGGGTTTGCACTCAGGGCGACCGGTTGGCGTCATTCACCAGCAGGGAGGAAGCGATGGCCTATGCGGCGGCGCTTCCTGGTTACAAGCAACGCGCCAAGCGGGTGCAAAGCCAGAACGTGAGTTGACGCGTTATAACGAAAGAGCCCCGGTTTCGACCGGGGCTTGTTGTTTGGATCAGGAGTCAGTGCACCTTGATTCGGCTGATGGTCCGGGCTTTTACCTCCTTGGCATAGATCTGCAATCTCTCTTCGTCGTTTTGCAGGATTTCGCAAGACCGCAACACAGTCTGGGCGTCTGCCTCGTTACCTGATTTGCGCAATTGTTCGGCAATGCGCTTGAGGTCGACCGCCGACCATCTCAGGTCCGACGCCACGCTTTGCAAATCCCGTTGAAGTTCGTGTTCGTATTCATTGAGCCGCATGATCACCTCCAGAACATTCTCGGTAGAAAAGAGTAGTCGCATTTTTCCACCTGGGGCCAGGCCATCTGACGCCCGGCTGAACCGATGTAAAAAATTGTCCAAACCCCGGTAACGGCGGGGTGCCACGATGGATGTGCACGCCGTTAAACGGTACATTCACGTTTTTTCGGAACAGGTAAACAGCATGCGCGTATGGATCGGCACTTTGGCACTGGCCCTGTTGACGGGTTGCTCGTTACCAGCATCGTTGGTGCCGGGCGAGCCAAACCTGAGCAAGACCAGTGACAAGCCTCCCAAGGAATATGCCGCGTGTTTGTTACCGCTGTGGCAGAAGGACGTGGCCAAGACTTCGCAGACGTCGATTTCCAACGGCTACCGGATTACCGCGCCGAGCATTATCACGGCGGATGAGATTCTCGATATCGTCAAATACAAGGACGGCAGCAAAGTGTCCCTCTATCAGGGGCCGCCTTGGGCCAAGTCCGGATCGCTGCGCCAATCGGTGCGTGACTGCCTGTAACCGGGCGCCCGGATCTCAAAAAAGGCAGACACCGAAGTTCGATGTCTGCCTTTTTTCATTGGATGAAGACTCCAGCCAAACGCTCGCAATGCGCTGTGACAGTTGCCCGCGAGGCGCAGCAGGATCCTTGACTAGGCTTTGAATGTCGGCCCGTGACGGGATCGGCATGACTGAAAGGAGTCTCGGATCATGGATGATCTGGTCAAGGACATCATTCCGCTGTTGCAGTATCTCATCCCGGGTTTTCTATCGACCTGGATCTTCTATTCACTTACGGCATTCAAGCGACCGGATACGTTCGGCCAGATCGTGCAGGCGCTGATATTCACATTTGTGATTCAGGGCGCGGTGTTGGCGGTGGGCAACCTATGTTTGTGGATTGGCTCGAAGGGTTTTTCATTAGGAAACTGGGATGATCGGGCGCAAACGCTCTGGGCATTTGTGTTTTCGCTGATGCTGGGTTTGTTTGCCTGTTACCTGGCTACGAGTGACAAATTGCACGGCTGGTTACGTAAGCGAAACGTCACGAAACAATCTTCTTTCCCCAGTGAATGGTTCTGCGCTTTCGCCCAGTTCGACCGGTTCATAACCCTGCATTTACATGACGAAAGGCGCGTGTTTGGCTGGCCTGTCGAGTGGCCGTCTGAATCCAGTTGCGGCCAGTTCGTGATGCAGAATCCACGTTGGGTTAATGACGATGGCAAGTCGACGCCTTTTGGTGCCGAAATTTTGCTGATAGATTCCGCGCAAGTTAAGTGGGTTGAATTCAGCCCGGCATCAGAGGGTTCATCATGACGACTGCAAGAGCACCGCGACCAATGCCAAAGCAATACGAACGCCTGTTCACAGGGCCTGATGGCAAGCCGCTGGAGGAGCCGTTGATCAAAGCCCCGAGCGCTCCGCCTCCGCTCAAATACAGGTTGCCACAATAATTTTCAGCCCCAACCCTGCACCACCGCCCGGCGAATCGCCTCCAGCAACATCGCGAACGCCGGGTTGTCATTGTTCTCCCTCCAGATCAGATGCAGTTCGCTCTGCACCCCTTCGCCCAGATCGATCTCGCGAAACACCACATTCCTGAACACCACGCTGGTCGCGCAACGCGGTACCAGCGCCAGACCCATGCCAGCGTTGACCAACGCCAGAATCGTCAGCGATGAACCCAGCCACTGCACGTAATCCGGCGCCACCCGCGCTGAACGCAGAGTGCCGGTCAACAGTTCGTTGAACGGCGGATAGGCTTCATGGGAGTACATCAGGAACGGTTGTTTATCCAGATCAGCCACTGACACCTCAGCTGCATTGGCCAACCGATGCCCGCTCGGCACCGCCAGCACAAACGGTTCGCGCACCAGGCATTCGGTGGCATAGCCCGGTTCCTGCAATGGCGCTCGGGCAATGCCCAGGTCGATACGGCGAGCGCGCAAGGCCTCGTGCTGTTGATAGGTGTTCATTTCTGCCAGATCGATTTTCACCTGGGGCTGCTTAAGTCGCGCTTCGGCGATCACCTTGGGCAGAAACTCATACACCGCGCTGCCGACAAACGCGATGTTTACCGAACCAATATCGCCCTCGGCAAACCGGCGTGCGGTGATCGCTGCTTGCTGGGCGCGCTCCAGCAGATTCTGCGCTTCAACGAAAAACGCCCGGCCCGCCGCCGTCAGCGCAACGCTGCGGGTGCTGCGGGTAAACAATTCGACGCCAAGGTGATGCTCCAGCAGCTGAATCTGCCGGCTCAGCGGCGGCTGCGTCATGTTCAGGCGCTCGGCGGCGCGGCGGAAGTTGAGTTCGGTGGCGACCGTAGTGAAGCAGCGCAGCTGGGTAAGTTCAAACATTGATCTAATCCGGGTATCAATCGAATGCCTGTTTAGATTAGACGGGATCAATGCGCGACGTCCATGATCGGCTCATCGCTTCAAGTCATCCCTAAAAAAACAAGATCGGGAGTCGCCCCTTGAAAACCCTCCAGAGTCCGCCGGACATCACGGTGCTCGCCCGCGCCGCCGCCAAGGTCAAACGCCACGTGCTGCCGCTATTCGTGGTGATGTTCATCGTCAATTACATCGACCGGGTCAACATTGGTTTCGTGCGCAGCCATCTGGAAACCGATCTGGGTATCGGCGCAGCGGCGTACGGACTTGGCGCCGGGCTGTTTTTCATCGGTTACGCACTGTTCGAAGTGCCGTCGAACATGCTGTTGCAGCGCTACGGCGCGCGGGTCTGGCTGACTCGGATCATGTTCACCTGGGGCGCTGCGGCCATGGCCATGGCGTTTGTTCAGGGCGAAACCAGTTTCTACGTGCTGCGCTTTATTCTCGGTGCGGCCGAGGCCGGGTTTTTCCCGGGGATCATTTATTACTTCACCCAATGGCTGCCAGCGTCCGAGCGCGGCAAAACCATGGCGGTGTTTCTCAGCGGCTCAGCGATTGCCTCGGTGGTTTCCGGCCCGGTGTCCGGTGCGCTGTTGCATATCAGCGGATTGGGCATGCACGGCTGGCAGTGGATGTTTCTCATCGAAGGCGCAGCGTCGGTGGTGTTGTGCGCATTCGTCTGGTTCTGGCTGCAATCGCACCCGCGCCAAGCCAAGTGGCTGAGCGAGGAAGAGCGAGACGCACTGGTCGCGGCGATTGCCGAGGAGCAGCGCGCTCGCGAAGCGGTACAAGTCGCCAAGCCGTCGATGTTCAAGCTGTTGGCTGACCGACAGATCGCGCTGTTCTGCTTCATCTATTTTTCCATTGCCCTGACCATTTACGGCGCGACGTTCTGGTTGCCGAGCATGATCAAGAAGATGGGTAACCTCGGAGATTTCCAGGTCGGGCTGCTCAATTCGATTCCGTGGATCATTTCGATTGTCGCCATGTATGGCTTCGCAGCGATGGCCGGCAAATGGAAATTCCAGCAGGCCTGGGTCGCGCTGACCCTGGTGATCGCGGCGGTCGGCATGTTCATGTCGACCACTGGCGGGCCGGTGTTTGCCTTCGTCGCCATCTGCTTCGCCGCTATCGGTTTCAAAGCGGCATCGGCGCTGTTCTGGCCGATTCCGCAAAGCTATCTGGACGCGCGCATCGCTGCGGCGGTGATCGCGCTGATCAACTCCATCGGCAACCTTGGCGGCTTCGTCGCGCCGACCGCGTTCGGCATTCTCGAACAAACCACCGGCTCCATCGAGGGCGGCCTGTATGGCCTGGCGGCGACATCGCTGATCGCCGCCGTGGTGATCTTCTTCGCCCGCACGGCGCCTGGCGCCAAAGGTAAAACCCCGGCAAAGCCAAGTGACGAAGCCGCCGCTGTGGCGCGGGCTCGTCCGGCTGCGAGCCACTGAATCGATTGTTGATCTGTCAGGAGCGTTATCTTGAAAATCACCCGTGTCAGCGTCACCCCGATTGCCTTTCGCGATCCGCCACTGCTCAACGCCAGTGGCATCCACGAACCTTTTGCCCTGCGCTCGATCATCGAGATTGAAAGTGACAACGGCTACATCGGCCTCGGCGAAAGCTACGGCGATGCCCCGGCGCTGGCGATCCAGCAACAATTGCAGAGCCAATTGATCGGCCTTGATCCGTTCAACCTCAATCAATTGCGCGCGATCGTGCAGGCCACCGTGGCGGCAAATAAACCGGCGAGCATTGCTGGCGCTGAACTGGCCCCCGGTTCCCACGCCAGCAAAGCGGTGAGCAATGCCTACTCGGCATTCGAAGTAGCGTTTCTTGATTTGCAGGCGCGCTACCTGAACGTGCCGCTGGTGGACCTGCTCGGCGGCGCGATCCGCGATGAAGTGCCGTTCAGCGCTTACCTGTTTTTCAAATACGCCGAACATATCGACTCGCCCTACAGGCCGGACAACTGGGGCGAGGCGCTGAGCGAGCAGCAGATCGTCGCGCAGGCAGGACGAATGATCGAAGCGTACGGATTCAAGAGCATCAAGCTCAAGGCCGGCACCTTGCCGCCGGAGCATGAAGTGGCTTGCATCAAGGCATTGAAAAAAGCCTTTCCGGGATTGCCGCTGCGCATCGACCCGAACGGCAACTGGTCGCTGGAGACGGCGATTCGCATGGCCGAACTGCTCGGCGATGACCTGCAGTATTACGAAGATCCGACCCCGGGCCTTGATGGCATGGCCGAACTGCACAAGCGCACCGGTCTGCCCCTGGCGACCAATATGGTGGTCACTGATTTCGACGAGTTCCGCCGCAGCGTTGCGCAGAACAGCGTGCAGATTGTCCTCGCTGACCACCATTACTGGGGTGGCCTGCGGGATACGCAGACGCTGGCGAAAATGTGCGACGTGTTCGGCCTCGGCGTGTCGATGCATTCCAACTCGCACCTGGGCATCAGCCTGATGGCCATGGCGCACGTCGCGGCGGCGGTGCCGAATCTGGATTACGCCTGCGACACCCACTACCCGTGGCAGGAGCCGGACGAGGAAGTGATCAAGGGCGGCAAGCTGCCGATTGTCGATGGTTGCGTAAAGATCACCCGTGCGCCGGGGTTGGGGCTGGAGCTGGATCACGAGCAACTGGCCAAGCTGCATGACCAGTACCTGACGTGCGGCATTCGCCAGCGCGATGATGTGCGGCAGATGCAGCGGTACAAGGCGGATTGGCGGGCGGTCAAGCCGAGGTTTTAAGGTGGTCGGGACGGGCCCCATCGCGGGCAAGCCCGCTCCCACAGGGTCTTTGTCGGATGCAAAATTTGTGAGCGACACAATACCTGTGGGAGCGGGCTTGCCCGCGATGGGGCCCACGAGTCAAAGCGTCTCGAGCAGCCAATCCCGAAACGCTCTCAACGAAGGCAAATTCTCATTGCGCGGCGGGTACACCAGGTAATAGCTGCGGCGGCTGGTGATCGGCTCGCCCAGTTGCAGCAATTCGCCCTTGAGCAATTCGTCTTCGACCAGAATCCGCGGCACCAGGCCAACACCGATATTGGCGCGTACCGCCTGGATCAAGTGCGAGGTCATTTCGAAGCTCGGCCCGATCCGCATGCTGCGATGCGGCAGCTGGTGATGGCTGAACCATTCCGCCCATGCCTGGGCATTGCTGCTGACGTTGAGCAGCAACTGCCCGGCCATGTGCCGCTCGGCCTCGTCGCGTTCAGTCGCCGACAGCTGCGCGCTGGCAATCGCCACCAGTTCTTCGGTGTGCAGGGGCAGGGCGGTCAGGCCTGGCCACTCACCGCCGCCGACACAGATGGCGGCGTCGATTTCGCTGGTGTCGAAATCGATGGTTTCGATTCGCGAATGCAAGTGCACGGTCATGCCCGGGTGCGCCGTGTAGAAATCCTTCAACCGTGGCAGCAGCCATTTCGAACCGAAGGTTGGCAGCGTCGCCAGGCGCAGGCTATGGATGCCCGAACCAGACGCCATCGCCTGCAAGGTTGCGCTGCGAATCTGCCCGAGGGCTTCGCTGAGCTCGCGCTGATACATGCGCCCGACATCCGTCAGCACCACCTGCCGGCCTTCACGGCTGAACAGACGCATGCCGAGCATCTTCTCGAGAATCTGTACCTGGCGACTGACCGCGCTCTGCGTCAGTGACAGTTCATGGGCGGCGCGGGTGTAGCTCTCGTGTCGAGCGGCGGCCTCGAAAGCCAGCAGCAGCGACATGGACGGTGTGAGGGTGCGCGGATTCATTCGTAAAACTCATCGATAGCGGGTCGAAATTACGCTTGTTCCATGGCTGGCCAGCAATGAACATGGGCGCAATCAGCTGGCGGAGCCTGACGCAATCATTCGTTGCGCACAACTGTTCACCGCCACACAGCCCGATTTGACCGAGATGACCTGACCGATGATTGCCCAGCTGTCGCCTGCCAAAGCCCTGACCGGCGATTACCAACAATTCCTCGCCGCCCTGAAAGACAGCGGCTTTCGCGGTGAAATCAGCGCTGATTACGCCAGTCGCGTGGTGCTCGCGACCGACAACTCGATCTATCAGCGCCTGCCGCAAGCGGCGGTATTTCCGCTGGACGCCGAAGACGTTGCACGTGTGGCGCGGCTGATTGCCGAACCGGCGTACAAAAAAGTGGTGATCACCCCGCGCGGCGGTGGCACCGGCACCAACGGTCAATCGCTGACAGACGGCATCGTCGTCGACCTGTCACGGCACATGAATCGCATTCTGGAAATCAATGTTGAACAACGCTGGGTGCGCGTGCAGGCCGGGGTGGTCAAGGACCAGCTCAACGCCGCGCTGAAGTCCGCCGGGCTGTTTTTTGCTCCGGAACTGTCGACCTCGAACCGCGCCACGGTCGGCGGCATGATCAACACCGACGCCAGCGGCCAGGGCAGTTGCACCTACGGCAAGACCCGCGACCATGTGCTGGAACTTGAAATGATCCTGCGCGGCGGCGAGCGTCTGCACGGCCTGCCGCTGGCCGAGGATGAGCTTGCAGCGCAGTGCGCCCGCGATGATCGCGTCGGCGAAGTCTATCGTTGTGCGCGGCAGATCATTGATGAACAGGGCGAGCTGATCAAGGCACGCTTTCCCGATCTCAACCGCTGCCTGACCGGTTATGACCTGGCGCATCTGCGCGAGGCCGATCAACGCTTCAACCTCAACAGCGTGCTGTGTGGCGCTGAGGGCTCGCTGGGCTTCGTCGTCGAAGCGCGGTTGAACGTATTGCCGATTCCCAAGCACACGATGCTGGTCAACATCCGCTACGCCGGGTTCATGGATGCCTTGCGTGATGCGCGGGCGTTGATGGCGCTCAAGCCGTTGTCGATTGAAACCGTCGACTCCAAGGTCTTGCTGCTGGCGATGCAGGACATCGTTTGGCACGGCGTTGCCGAATATTTTCCGGAAAACGCTGAGCGGCCGACTCTGGGCATCAATCTGGTCGAGTTCTGCGGTGACGATCCCGAAGATCTGCAACGCCGCGTCGAAGCGTTCCTCGAACATCTGCAAAACGACCGCACCGTGGAGCGCCTGGGCCATACGCTGGCGGTTGGTCAGGCAGCGGTGAACAAGGTCTATGGCATGCGCAAACGGGCGGTGGGCCTGCTCGGCAATGTCGCCGGCGAAGCCCGCCCGCAGCCGTTCGTTGAAGACACCGCCGTGCCGCCGCAGCATTTGGCCGAATACATCGCCGAACTGCGCGACCTCCTCGACAGCCACGGCTTGCAGTACGGCATGTTCGGCCATGTCGACGCCGGCGTACTGCACGTGCGGCCGATCCTCGACATGAAAGACCCGCAGCAAGCGGCGCTGGTTCGTCCGGTGTCCGATGGCGTAGCGGCGTTGACTCAGCGCTACGGCGGCCTGCTCTGGGGCGAGCATGGCAAGGGCCTGCGTTCGGAGTACGCGCCGGCATTCTTCGGCGAGCTGTACCCGGCACTGCAAGCCTTGAAAGCGGCGTTCGACCCATTCAACCAGTTCAATCCGGGCAAAATCGCCACGCCGGCCAACAGCGGATCGGCACTGCTGAAGATCGACGAAGTGACCCTGCGCGGCGAGCTGGATCGGCAGATCGACGAAAAAGTCTGGCAAAGCTACGGCGCGGCCATGCATTGCAATGGCAACGGCGCCTGCTACAACTTCGATCCTGATGACGCCATGTGCCCGTCGTGGAAAGCCACCCGCGAACGCGCGCAATCGCCCAAGGGCCGCGCTTCGCTGATTCGGGAATGGCTGCGGTTGCAGGGCGAGGCGGGCGTCGATGTGCTCTCGGACGCAATCCGTAAACCGGCGTTTTTCAGCACGCTGTGGCAGCGCTGGCGCAACAGTCGCGATCCTTCGGCGGATTTTTCCCATGAGGTGTACGACGCCATGGCCGGTTGTCTGGCCTGTAAATCCTGCGCGGGGCAGTGCCCGGTGAAGGTCAACGTGCCGGAATTTCGCTCGCGTTTTCTCGAGCTGTATCACAGTCGTTATCTGCGTCCGGCGCGGGACTATCTGATTGCCTCGCTGGAATACACCATTCCGTACATGGCGCGTATTCCGGCGCTGTACAACGGTTTGATGGGCGCGGGCTGGGTGAGTGGCGCACTGGCGCGGATCGGTGGCATGGTCGATGTGCCGTTGCTCAGCCGTTTCGATTTCCACGCGGCGATGCGCCGTTGGCAGGTGCAGCCGGCAACCATCGCAACGTTGTCGGCGCTGACCCCGAAGCAACGCGAACGCAGCGTGGTCATCGTGCAGGATGCCTTCACCCGCTACTTCGAAGCGCCGCTGCTGGCTGATCTGGTCGAGCTGATTTCGCGCCTGGGTTATCAGGTCTATCTCGCGCCGTTCAGCGCCAACGGCAAACCGCTGCACGTGCAGGGCTTTCTCTCGGCGTTCAATCGCGCGGCGTTGCGTAACGCTGAGCAGTTGCAGGCGCTGGCGCAGACCGGCGTGCCGCTGCTGGGGCTGGATCCGGCGATGACTCTGGTCTATCGCCAGGAATACCTGAAAGTACCGGGCCTGAATGAGTGCCCAGAAGTAGCGCTGGTGCAGGAATGGTTACTCAAGGTCATGCCGGAGCAGACGCCTGAGGCTCAGCCCAAAGCATTCCGTCTGCTCGCCCATTGCACGGAGAAAACCAACGCGCCCGCCGCGACCCGCCAGTGGGAACAGGTCTTCGAACGTGCTGGTCTGAAGCTCGCCACACAAGCCACCGGTTGCTGCGGCATGTCCGGCACCTACGGCCACGAAGCACGCAATCGCCAGACCTCAGCCGTCATTTACGAGCAGTCGTGGGCGCGTCAGGTGCAGGCTCCGGCGGAGCAGGGCGAGGCGTTGGCGACCGGCTACTCCTGCCGCAGCCAGGTCAAGCGCCAGTCGGATCAGGCGCTGCGCCATCCGTTGCAGGTGCTGCTCCAGACGCTGCGTCGCTGACCGTGTCGCTGGTGTCCTTGTCCCAGATCAGGCGCGGGTCGAAACTCATCGCCGCGAGCATGGTGAACACCACGACCAGGCCGAAGAACAGGATGCCCGGTCGTGGCTCGATATCGCCCAGCGCCTGGAATTTCACCAGCGCCGCGACCAGCGCGACCACCAGTACGTCGAGCATCGACCAGTAACCGATCAGTTCGACGAAGCGGTACAGCTTCGAACGCTCCCTGCGCGCCCAATCGCTGTTGCGCTGTACGGTGACCAGCAGCAAAGTCAGGGCGACGAACTTGACCCCCGGCACCGCGATACTGGCGATGAAAATGATCAGGGCAATGTCCCACGCTCCTGCCTCCCAGAACTCCAGCACACCACTCATGATCGTGCTGTCGGCGCCGTTGCCGAGCATCACCGTATTCATCACCGGCAGCAGATTGGCCGGGATATAAAACGCCAGGGCGGCGAGCATGTACGCCCAGGTGCGCGTCAGCGAATTGGTCTTGCGCCGATGCAACGGCGCATCACAGCGTGGGCACTCGTGTGGCTCGTCGGTCATGTCACAGGCCAAACCACAGCTGTGGCACAGGCACAGGTTGAGTTCGCTGGCGGTCGGTGGACGCTTCATAAAATGTCCCACAGTTCGCGGATGTCACGGCCGGCAATGCGGATCATCATCAGGCTCAGCACCGCCAGGGCGAACAGGCCGATTCCCGGCAGCACATCGAGCAGGCCGGCGAGTTTGAACACCGCGACCATCGCCCCCAGCAGACACACCTCGAGCATGCTCCACGGGCGCAGGGTTTCCAGCCAGCGCATGCACAGATTGAACCCCGGTGCCCGCCTCATGCCGAGGGCGAAACTCAACACCCAGACCAGCAACACTAGCTGAAATGCCGGGGCGATGATGATTGCGATCGCTGCGACCATGGCGATAAAGGTGATCGGTCCCTGGCTCAGCGCGAGCACCGAATCCCACAGGGTTGCGCTGTTTTTCATGCCTTTGAGGCTGATGCTCATCACCGGATAGAAATTGGCGAACAGCCACAGCATCGCGGCCGTGAACGTCAGCGCCAGACGCTGCTCGATGGTCAGGCCGTTGAAGCGCTGCAGCACGCCACCGCAGCGTACGCACAGGGTTTTCTGGTGTTTGCCGAGCACGACTTTCTCGTACACGCAATCACAGTGCTCGCAGATGATCAGGTGTTCGGTGTTGACCATGGACAGCGCTCAAGGGCAGGGCGGATCTGTTCACTATAGAAGGCTGGCGCTGATGGGCAACTTCGATGGTGCATGTTTGGGTTTTGTTTTTCTGGTGTTATAAGGTAACGCGAAATTTGCGGGCGGCGTTGTGGCTGTCCGGTGTTATTCCTCTCGATTGCGAAAGACCCATGCCCCCTGTACTTCCCCGTTCTGCCCCATTGACGACTGGCCGGCTGCTGTCCATTGATGCGCTCCGAGGCCTGGTGATCCTGTTCATGCTGCTCGATCACGTACGTGAAACCTTCCTGTTGCACCGACAGGTCTCCGATCCGATGGACATTGCCAGCACCGAGCCGGCGCTGTTTTTCAGCCGCACATTGGCGCATTTGTGTGCGCCGGTATTTGTCTTGCTGACCGGTTTGTCGGCATGGCTCTACGGCGAAAAATACGCCGGCAAAGCCGATGTCAGCGCGTTTCTGTTCAAGCGCGGATTGTTCCTGGTGGCGCTGGAATTCACTTTGGTCAACTTCGCCTGGACGTTCCAGTTGCCGCCGAGCGTGATCTACCTGCAAGTGATCTGGGCGATCGGCCTGAGCATGATCGCGCTGGCGCTGCTGGTCTGGTTGCCACGTGCGCTGCTGCTGACGCTGAGCGTGGCGATCATCGCCGGGCACAACCTGCTCGACGCGGTGCATTTCCCGGTTGAGTCGGCGATGCATGTGCCTTGGGCGGTTCTGCATGATCGAGGCTGGATCGAGATCAGCGAAACCCTGCGCCTGCGCACCTCTTACCCGCTGCTGCCGTGGATTGGTGTAATCGGCCTGGGCTATGCGCTCGGGCCGTGGTTTGCTCGCGGCATGGACGCGGCGGTGCGTCAGCGTCGTTTGCTGATTGCCGGGGTCGCTGGTTTGTTGGGATTTGTGGTGCTGCGCTTGATTAACGGCTACGGCGAAAAACCGTGGGCGATCAGCGATTCGCTGGTGCAGACACTGATGAGCTTTTTCAACATCACCAAATACCCGCCATCGCTGCTGTTCATCGCGCTGACTGTGAGCGTGGGGCTGTTGCTGTTGCTCGCCTTTGAGCGCGTGCAGAGTCGCCGCTGGATTGGCTGGCTGACGGTGTTCGGCTCGGCACCGATGTTTTTCTATCTGCTGCACTTGTATGTGTTGAAGGTGTTGTACCTGATCGCTGTGGCGCTGTTCGGCCTGAATCAGGGCAGCTATTTCGGCTTTTCGACGGTGACGGCGGTGTGGCTGGCGGCGGTGGTTCTTGCCGTGGTGCTGTTCCCGGCAGTGCGCTGGTTCTCTGCATTGAAAGCGCGGCGCCGCGACATCAGGTGGCTGAAATATCTGTAAATTGCGTGGACTTGTGGGAGTGAGCTTGCTCACGAAAGCGGTGAATCAGTCGGTATAAATGCTGGCTGATGCACCGCCATCGCTGGCAAGCCAGCTCCCACAGGGTTTTATGGTGTTTGCTGTATCAGTGTCCACCGCAGTATTTGTGGGAGCTGGCTTGCCAGCGATGGCTCCGGTGGATTCGGCATCTTCATCGCTTGATACACCGCTTTCGCGAGCAGGCTCGCTCCCACAATCGCTACTGTTTTTGCCTTATTTACGATCCAGCCACACGGTCTGCGCGTTGCAGAATTCCCGTACGCCAAAGTGCGACAACTCGCGACCGAAGCCGCTCTTCTTCACGCCGCCGAAGGTCACACGAGGATCGCTCGCCGAGTAGCCGTTGATGAACACGCCGCCGGTTTCCAGTTCGCTGGTCAGTTGCTCGGCCAGCGCGACGTTGGCGGTGTAGATCGTGGCGGTCAGGCCGAAATCGCTGTCGTTGGCCAAGGCCACGGCGTGTGCGCAATCGCGGGCGGTGATAATCGAAGCGACCGGGCCAAACAGCTCTTGCTTGAACGAAGTCATGCGGTCGGTGACATCGGCCAGTACGGTCGGTTCGTAGAAGTTGCCGGCGCCCTCGGCTTTTCGGCCGCCGAGCAGCAGCGTCGCGCCTTCCTCCAACGTGTCACGCACTTGCTGATCGAGTTCATCACGCAGATCGAAGCGCGCCATCGGCCCGATGTAAGTGTCAGCGTTGAGCGGATCGCCCATCTTCAACTGGCGTGTCGCTTCAACGAACTTGCGGGTGAATTCCTCGACCACGCCTTGTTCGATGATCAGACGTTTGGCAGCCGCGCAAACCTGGCCGGAGTTCTGATAACGACCGACCACCGCCGCGTGCACCGCCTCATCCAGATCAGCATCGTTGAGCACGATGAACGGATCGGAGCCGCCGAGTTCCAGCACGCATTTCTTCAATGCCGCACCGGCCTGAGCGCCGATGGCCATGCCGGCGCGGACGCTGCCAGTCAGGGTCACAGCGGCGATGCGCGAATCGGCGATGGCGCTGGAAACGCCTTCCGGGGTGACGTTGATCACTTCAAACACGCCATCGGGAAAACCGGCGCGGACGAACGCATCGCGCAGCAGATAAGCGCTGCCCATCACGTTCGGCGCATGCTTGAGCACGTAAGTGTTGCCAGCGATCAGCGTCGGCACCGCGCCGCGCAGCACTTGCCAGATCGGGAAATTCCACGGCATCACCGCCAGAATCGGCCCCAGCGGACGGTACTCGATACGCGCTTTTCCGCCTTCAACCTGGGTGGCTTCGGCGTCGAGCATGGCCGGGCCGTGCTCGGCGTACCACTCGCAGAGCTTGGCGCATTTCTCGATTTCGCCACGGGCCTGGGCGATCGGCTTGCCCATTTCCCGGGTGATCATGGTTGCCATCGCTTCTGAGGTTTCACGCAGCGCGCCGGCGAGGGCGGTCAAAAGACGCGAACGATCCTGCAGCGGCTTGCGCTTCCACTTGCCGAAAGCGAAGGCAGCGCGAGTCAGTGCCGCATCAAGGGCAGCGGCGGATTCAAACGCGTAATGCCCGATCTGCTCGCCGGTGGCGGGGTTGATCGAGATGGCGTGGGTCTGGCTGGAAATCTGGCTCATGACGTTGTCCTGTAGGTTCGTCGGATGGGTCTAGAGTAGGGTGGCGTTAGTTTTCTGGAAACTGAATAATACAGAGCGTTTCTTTCACGATCGGAGAATGACTGTGGATCTGGTGCAACTGGAAATCTTCAAGGCCGTGGCCGAGCACGGCAGCATCAGCGCTGCGGCCACGCAGATTCATCGCGTGCCGTCGAACCTGACTACGCGGATCAAACAGCTTGAGCAGGATCTCGGCGTCGATTTGTTTATTCGCGAGAAAAGCCGTCTGCGCCTGTCGCCGGCCGGGTGGAGTTTTCTCGAGTACACGCGGCGCATTCTCGATCTGGTGCAGGAAGCCCGCGCTACGGTGGCAGGGGAAGAACCTCAAGGCGCGTTCCCTCTGGGCTCGCTGGAAAGTACCGCAGCAGTGCGCATTCCCGAACTGCTGGCGGCGTACAACCAGCAGCACCCGAAGGTCGACCTCGACTTGTCCACCGGGCCATCGGGGACGATGATCGACGGCGTGCTGTCCGGGCGTCTGGCTGCGGCATTCGTGGACGGCCCGGTGCTGCATCCGGCCCTGGAAGGTGTGCCGGCGTTCGAGGAGGAAATGGTCATCATCGCGCCGCTCAATCATTCACCGGTCGAACGTGCGGCGGACGTGAATGGCGAGAATATCTACGCCTTCCGTTCCAACTGTTCGTACCGTCATCATTTCGAAAAATGGTTCAGCACCGACGCCGCCGTACCCGGCAAGATCTTCGAAATGGAGTCCTACCACGGCATGCTCGCCTGCGTCAGCGCCGGTGCCGGCCTGGCACTGATGCCGCGCAAAATGCTGCAAAGCATGCCCGGCAGCGCGACGGTCAGCGTCTGGCCGCTGACGGCGGACTTCCGCTATCTGACCACTTGGCTGGTGTGGCGGCGGGGCACGGTGTCGCGCAGTCTGAGCATGTTCGTGCGCTTGCTTGAAGAGCGTGGCGTGGTGCGTGAGCAAGCCTGATCGAGCGCATCTTTACGGCGTGCCATTGCGCCCGTACAAACGATAACCGTCGCGCTGATTCAAGCGATCGTAATAGGCGCGCACCGCAGCCAGATTCCCGTGATCGAGCGGCGTTTCGAACCAGCGATTCACTGACAGCCCGATCGGAATGTCCGCCAGGGAAAACTGCTCGCCACTGACGTATGCGCCGGTCTTCTCCAGTTGGCGATCGAGGATTTCCATGTTGCGCGTCCAGTCCCGGCAGCCGGCGGCCAGGGCATCGCCGTCATGATAATCCGGCGACTTGCGCACCAGCGCCATCAGCGGGTACGACCACGAACGATTCAGCTCCGAGGCCTGCCAGTCGATCCACTGATCGACCCGCGCCCGGGCAACAGGCTCGGCGGGATACAAATGCGCGCCGCCGTAACGCGTCGCCAGATAACGAATGATGGTGTTGGATTCCCAGAGAGTGAAATCGCCGTCCTGAATCACCGGCACCATGGCGCAGGGATTGAGCGCGAGAAACTCCGGCGTGCTTGGCGACTTGAAACCCGAACCCCAGTCTTCGCGCTCGAAAGGGATGTCCAGTTCGGCACAGGTCCACAGCACTTTGCGCACATTGATCGATGAGGCTTTGCCGAGTATTCGCAGCATGGGATTTCCTTCTCCGGTAGTGGACGCAGAAAAATACCATAGCGCAAAACACAAGGCCCGCATCGCGCGGGCCTT
Source organism: Pseudomonas sp. Sample_11 (assembly GCF_004307505.1). Classification (NCBI taxonomy): domain Bacteria; kingdom Pseudomonadati; phylum Pseudomonadota; class Gammaproteobacteria; order Pseudomonadales; family Pseudomonadaceae; genus Pseudomonas; species Pseudomonas sp. Sample_11. The sequence goes on along the minus strand of NZ_RCOD01000053.1, from coordinate 28,466 downwards.
GGTTCATCGGCATCTGACTACGGCTGTTGCCGGGCGGGTTTACCGATTGAGGAACGCCAGCAGATCCTCGTTCAACGCCTGCGCATGCGTCACGGCAAAACCGTGCGGCGCGCCGGCGTAGACCTTCAACTCGGCGCCTTTGATTTGCGCGGCGGCCTGCTTGCCGGTGGTTTCGAACGGCACGATCTGGTCGCCGTCGCCATGGATCACCAGGGTCGGCACGTCGATCTTGGCCATGTCCGGGCGGAAGTCGGTTTCCGAGAACGCGGTCACGCAATCGACGGTGCCCTTGAGCGATGCCAGCAGCGCGATGTTCAGGGTTTGCGTGAGCACGCCGTCAGAGACTTTCTGGCCCTGATTGGTGCCGTAGAACGGCGCGTTGAAATCAGCGATGAATTGCGCACGATCCTTCAGCAGGCCGGCCTTGATGCCGTCGAACACCGATTTGTCGACGCCGTCGGCGAAGTCGGCTTTCTTGCCGAACAGCGGCGTGACCGCACCGAGCAATACCAGGCCGGCAACGCGCTCGCTGCCGTGGCGGGCGATGTAGCGGCTGACGTCGCCGCCACCCATGGAGAAGCCGACCAGGGTCACGTCGCGCAGGTCCAGATGGTTGATCAGGCCGGCGATGTCATCGGCGAAAGTGTCGTAGTCGTAGCCGGTCCATGGTTGATCGGAGCGACCGAAACCACGGCGGTCGAAGGCGATGGTGCGATAGCCGCGACTGCTCAGGTATTCCATCTGGTATTCCCACATGTCGGCATCCAGCGGCCAGCCGTGGCTGAACAGCACGGGCTTGCCGCTGCCCCAGTCCTTGTAATAGATCTCGGTGCCGTCTTGGGTCTTGAAGGTGCTCATGCAAACTCCTTGTGATCGTGTGTGGCAAGAATAGATGCCGATTGGGCAACGGCCACTATCCGCGCAAAACGCGCCCGCCACTTGTACGCAGGTGCTGGTTTCACCCGTATGAAAGCGCGGTAAACACCGATGAGCGGTACAAACTTAAGTTTGACGTCAAAATGATGGCCCTCTAATATCGCGCCACTATTTTGATGTCACTTTTTATGTCGAGGGATCGAACATGTTTTCACCCGCCTTCACGGCGCGGTTGTGCCTGGCGCTGCTCTGCCTTTCTCCGCTTGAGTCTGCCTGGGCCGCGCCCACTCCCGGTGAAACCGACCTGATCCGCGAACGTCAGAACCGTTTGCTCGAAGAGCAGCAGCGGCGCCTCGAAGAACTCAAGGATCTACCCGGCAAAGACGCTAAACCCGTACAGCCGACAACCCCCGTCGACACTCGCTGCTTCACCATCAAGGACATCGAGCTCAAGGGCGCCGACAGCCTCTCGGAGCGTGAAAAGGCGCGTCTGCTCAAGCCTTATATCGGCGAATGCCTCGGCGTGCCGCAGCTCAACGAGCTGCTCAAAGTCATCACCGACCATTACATCGAAAAAGGTCTGGTCACCAGCCGCGCTTATCTGCCGCAACAGGATCTGTCCGCCGGGCACCTGAAAGTGCTCGTGGTCGAAGGCAAGCTCGAAGGCATGAAGGGCGCGGAAAACAGCCGGCTCTCGGATCGCGAACTGGCCATGGCCTTTCCCGGCAAAAGCGGTGAACTGGTCAACCTGCGCGAGATCGAGCAGATGGTCGATCAGCTCAATCGCCTGCCATCCAATCAGGCCAAAATGGAGCTGGCGCCGGGGCAGAATGTCGGCGGCAGCGAGGTGCGCGTGACCAACACGCCGCAGAAGCCATGGCGCGCCGGCCTGTCGCGCAGCAACGACGGTCAGCGCAGCACCGGCGAGCAGCAGTGGGGCACCTCGTTCGACTGGGACAGCCCGCTGGGTCTGGCTGACCAATTGAGCCTGCGCGGCGGCCACGATGCGATGACCGATCACCAGCACACTTCCAACAACGCCATGCTCAATTACAGCCTGCCGTGGGGCTGGTGGACGTTCAGTTACACCTACAGCCAGAGCGAGTACCGCTCGCAGATCGCCGCCAACGGCTACAACTTCAAGCAGACCGGCGACAGCGAAAACCATCAACTGCGCGCCGAGCGCGTGATCCATCGCGACGCGGTCAGCAAGACCTCCCTCAGCGCGGGACTTTCGTACCTGCGCAGCAACAACTTCATCGAAGACAGCAAACTCAAACTGAGCAGCAATCGCATCAGCGAAGCGCAATTCGGCTTCAACCACGGCCGTCGTGTCGGCAGCGCTTTCGTCAACTTCGACGCTGGCATGCAGGAGGGCATCGGTGCTTTCGATGCGCAGGGCAGTCACGATCCCGGCCCCGGCGAACCGGATGCACGCTATCGCAAATACACCGCAACCCTGAGCTATTTGCAGCCGTTCAAATTGCTCGGTGAATCCTTCAGCTTCAGCAGCCTGATGACCGGCCAGCGCAGCGAAGATGTGCTGTTCAGCCCACAACGCACCAGCCTCGGCGGCTCGGCGTCGATCCGCGGCTACAAGGATCAATCGCTGTCCGGCGACAGTGGTGGCTACTGGCGCAACGACCTGCGCTGGAGCCGCCCGGTGACGGCCGAATGGCTGCAACCGGTGTTCGCCGAATACGGCACCAGCCTCGGTTACGACCAGGGCGTAATTCGCGGCGATCGCTACAACGGCGATCAGCACGGACGCATGTCGAGCAACTCGCTGGAGTTGTTCGCACGTGGTCAGCATGTGGCCGCCAGCGTGACTTTCGCGCATTCCCTGGAACGACCGGACGCGCTGACCGAGCGTGAAGCGCCGATTTATTTCCGCCTGGACTTTTTCATCTAAACGCTAGTAATCGGGGTCATTGACATGGACGTTCGCCAGTTTGCCTTCCTCGCAGATCAACCGAGTGCGGTCGCAAAAAAACGGGAAGTATTTCTCGGCATGCCCAAGCGCGGACTCGCGTTCCTGCTGGCGAACGTCATGTTCTGGCAACCGCTGTGGGCGCAGGCCGACGGCATCGTCGTTGCCAACCCGAATACCACGCTGGACCGTGCCGGCAACGGCGTGCCGATCGTCAACATCGCCACGCCCAATGCCAGTGGCCTGTCGCACAACCAGTTCCACGATTACAACGTCGGCGCGCAGGGTGTCATCCTCAACAACGGATCAACCCAGACCTCGAACACGCAACTGGGCGGGCACGTCATCGGCAACCCGAACCTGAAAAACAGCGGTTCGGCGCAGGCGATTCTCAACGAAGTCATCAGCGGCAACCCGAGTCAGTTGCGCGGTTACACCGAAGTAGCCGGGCAGTCGGCGCGGGTCATCGTCGCCAACCCCTACGGCATCACCTGCAATGGCTGCGGTTTCATCAACGCACCACGGGTGACGTTGACTACCGGTAAACCAGTGCTGGAAAACGGTCGGCTGGATCGCTTTCAAGTCGATCAAGGCAGCGTGGCTATCGAAGGCGCGGGCATCAACGCAACCAATATCGACCGCTTCGAAATCATCACCCGCAGCGCCAAGATCAATGCGCAGATCCAGGCACAGAACCTGACCATCGTCGCCGGTCGCAACGACGTCAACGCCGACAGCCTCAACGCCACGGCCCGCGCCGACGACGGTAGCGCCAAACCGCAACTGGCCATCGACTCCTCGGCACTCGGCGGCATGTACGCCGGGGCGATCAAACTGGTCGGCACCGAGGCCGGCGTCGGGGTGAAACTCGACGGCAAACTGATCGCCAGCGGCGGTGATATTCAGCTGGATGCCAATGGTCAATTGAGCCTGGCCGACACTTCGGCCACCGGCGCGGTCAACGTCAAAGCTGCCAGCCTCGACGCGCAAGCTCCGATTTACGCCGGCACATCGCTCAACGTACAGACCCAAGGCAACCTGACCAACCGCCAGACCTTGGCCGCCCGCGACAGCGTGATGCTCAGCGCCGGTGGGCAACTGACCAACGCCGGCGCCATTGAAGCTGGCGTCAACGCAGACGGTAGCCGTAACAACAGCGGTGATCTGAGCCTGAGCGCACAGGCCATCAACAACAGCGGCAAAGACCTCACCGCCAGCCGCAACCTGAGGGTCAACGCAACGCAGATTCTGAACAATCAAAGCGGCACGCTCAGCGCGCAAAACATCAACATCAGCGGCGGCATGCTCAACAACCGTAGCGGGCAGATGCTCGGTGATCTGGGCCTGAACATCGACCTGAGCGGGGCGCTGGACAACCGTGATGGCGTTCTTGGTTCGGGGCGTTTGGTCAATCTCAAAGCCGCGAGTCTGGATAACCGCGAGGCCGGTGCGGTGGTCAGCGATGGCAGCCTGACGGCGCGCATCAGTGGCACCCTCGACAACCGCAACAAAGGTGACATCTCGGCCAAAGGCGCCCTTGATCTGCAGGCCGGCACGCTGCTCAACAGCGACGGCAAAGTCATCGGTAAAAACACGCTGGCCCTGCGCGGTGATGTGGTCGATAACAGGGGCGGTGTGATCCAGGCTGACCAGCAACTGAACCTTAACGTCGCACAACTGGATAACCGCGAAAAGGGTGTGATCAGCGGCAAGCAAGGCCTGACTTATGTGGGCACTCGACTGGACAACAGCGGTGGTCTGCTCAGCGCGGCCGGCGCGGTCAACCTGACCGCCGCAGAGATTCAAAACGCTGCCGGGCGCATCGCCAGCCAGGGCGACTTGCTGGCAACCATCGGCCTGCTGCAGCAACAGGGCGGCGAACTGGTCGCGCAAGGCAATCTGAGCCTGAGCGGCAAGTCCCTCGATAACCGTAACGGCGGACTGGTCGGCACCACCCAAGCACTGACCCTATCGGTGGATGACGTCGACAATCGCAGCGGCGAAATCTCCAGCAGCCTGTTGATGAACGTCAAAGGACTGCGTCTGGACAACAGCAACGGCAAGATTCTTTCCGGTAGCGATCTGGGTTTAAGCGTTGGCAAACTGATCAACCAGAGCAAGGGTTTGATCGCCGCGACCAAAGGCGCGGCGACAGTCACTGGCAACACGCTCGACAACGGCGGGGGCACGCTCGACAGCCTCAACGGTCTGGTGATTACCCTCGATGATGCGCTGAGCAATTCTCTTGGCGTGATCAACAGCGGCGGCACGCTGGCCATCAATGCCGCACGCATCGACAACAGCAACGGCAGTCTCGGCAGTGGCGGCGATCTGAAGCTGACCAGCACTGGCGCGCTGCTCAATCAGGCCGGTTCGATCAATACCGACCGCGCGCTGACCGTCAACAGCGGCAGTCTGGATAACAGTCGCAAAGGTGTGATTTACGCCCAAGGCAGTAGCCGGGTCGAGACCGGCGTTTTCAATAACAACGATGGCGGCAAACTCACCAGCGGTGCGGCACTGACGCTCAAGGCCGGCCAAGTCAATAACGCTGCTGGCCGCATCGCCAGTCAGCAGGCGCTGGATGTTTCGCTCAGCGGGCTCGATCAGCAGGGCGGTGAACTGTTCAGCAAGACCGACCTGACGCTTGATCTGAACCACGGCCAGTTGAACAACCAGAGCGGTTTGATCAATGCACCCGGCACGCTGTTGCTGAAAAACCTCAATGGTGTGAACAACCAGGGCGGGGAAATTTCCAGCCAACGGGCTTTCACACTCGCCGCGCGTGAGCTGGACAACAGCAACGGCAAACTGCTCAGCCAGCAAAGCCTGACGTTGCGAATCGCTGGGGCATTGAACAACCTCAAAGGCGTGATCTCCGGCGCCGCGCTCGACAGCCACAGCGCCAATCTGGACAACCATGAAGGCTTGATCAGCAGTCGCGGTGAGTTGTTGCTGACTGTCGACAAGACCCTGGATAACCAGCTCGGTACGGTCATCGCTGACGGCCAACTGACCGTCAACGCTGATGAACTGGTCAACCGTGAAGGCAACATCGCTGGCAAGGCCGATGCCGGCGTGCAGGCAAAAACCGTCAACAATCAGAAGGGGCAACTGATCGCCACCGGCGTGCTCAAACTGCAGGCCGGTCAACTCGATAATCAGCAGAACGGTTTGCTCGGATCGAGCAAGGACATGACCCTGACCGTTGCTGATCTGGACAACCGTGGCGGCGAAATCAGCAGCAACGGCGATTTGCTGGTCACCGGCAGAAAACTCGACAACAGCGACGGCGGCAAGATCTTCACCGGCAAAGGCCTGATCCTGACTGTCGACGAAGTGCTCAACCGCAGCAAAGGGCTGATCAATGCGGGCGCACGGTTCACCCTGCAGGGGCGCTCGCTGGCCAACGACGGCGGCGAATTGCTCAGCCAGCAAGGCATGTCGCTCAACCTCACCGGCGCCGTTGACAACAGCTCGGGCAAGGTCAGCAGCGAAGGCACGCTGACGGTCGACACCGCGAATTTGACCAACGTTGGCGGTAGCCTGTCCAGCGCGGCGGATCTGAAGCTGGACAGTGACGGCAGGATCGATAACCAGGCTGGCCAGATCGTCACCGATGGCATGCTGCTGCTGACTGGCGCCAGCCTCGATAATCGCCAGAAGGGCACGCTCAGCGGTAAAGGCGCGGTCACCGTGACCACCGGCGCCTTCGATAACAGCAACGGTCGACTCAGCAGTGCCGACACCCTGAACCTCACGGCGGGTCAGGTCACCAACGGCGGCGACGGCAGTATCGGTAGTCAAAACGCGCTGACGGCTTCGGTCAGCGGCCTCGATCAGCAAGGCGGCAAGCTGTTCAGCAACACGCAACTGAGCCTGGATTTGAACCACGGTCAGTTGAACAACATCGGTGGTTTGATCAACGCCCCGGGCGCGCTGCTGCTCAAGCAGCTCAAGGGCGTCGACAACCAGGGCGGCACTATTTCCAGCGCCGAGGCGTTCACCCTGACTGCGCAACGCCTGGACAACAGCAACGGCAAGCTCTTGAGCAATCAGGGCCTGACCCTGCGCATCGCGGCGGCATTGGACAACGTCAAAGGCATGATCGGCGCCGCCGCCATCGACGCGCACGCGGCAAGCCTGAACAACAGCGGCGGCAACCTGGTCAGCCGGGGCGACCTCGACCTGACCGTGGACGGTTTGCTGCGCAACGACGGCAAAGGCTTGATCAGTGCGGCGCAGTCGCTCGAGATCAACAGTGCCGAGTTGAACAACCGCGACAGTGGTTTGATCAACAGCCAAGGCAACCTGACCCTGACCGCCACCGGGCTGGACTCCAGCGAAGACGGCGAGGTTTCTGCCAGCGGTGACATGGACTTGAAACTGACGTCCCTGACCCAGAACGGCGGACGCCTGCTGGGCGACAAAGCCGTGACCCTCGACCTTGCCAATGGCGATCTCGACAACCAGCGCGGCTTGCTCACTGCCCAAGGGCCACTGACGCTCAAACGCCTGCGTGACGTGAATAACCAGAGCGGCGAGATCTCCAGCAACCTCGGTTTCGACCTCATTGCCCAAGCGCTCAACAACACTTCCGGCAAGATCATCAGCGGCGAAAAACTGCTGTTGAGTGGCACCGCACTGATCAACCAGAAAGGTCTGATCTCCGGCTGGCAGGGACTCACCGTCAACGCCGACAGCCTCGACAACCGCAACAGCGGAACGCTCTCCAGCAAGTTCGCCGATGTTTCGGTCGACCTCAAGGACGCGCTGCTCAACAGTAACAGCGGTGCGCTGGTTGCTCAGGGAGCCCTGACCGTCAAAGCGGGCAGCCTCGACAACAGCAACAAGGGCAATCTCAGCAGTGGCGCAGCGCAGACCCTGACACTGGGCGGTGCGCTGAACAACAATCAGGGCCTGATCTTCAGTGGCGCGGCACTGGATGTGGTCAGCACGGCGTTCACCAATGCCGGCGGCTCAGTCAATGCCGAACAGGCTTTCACCGCCACCGCCGCTCGCCTGGACAACAGTGGCGGACAGATCGCCAGCAACGACGCAATCACTCTCGGCCTGAGCGGCGAGCTGAACAACAACGCCGGCAAGCTGGCGAGCAGCGGCGCGATGTTGCTCAAGGGCGTCACCGACCTGCGCAACCAGAACGGCCAAATCGCCAGCCAGAAAACCCTTGAGGTGCGTAGCGCTTCGCTGGACAACAGCAACAAGGGCACCGTCGCGGCCAACGATCAGTTGCAGATCAGCGCAACGGGCGCCGTCAATAACAGCGCCGACGGTCTGATCTACAGCCAGAAGGCCGGCGTAGAACTGAGCGCCGCCAGCCTGGGCAACGGCAAAGGCTCGATCCAGAGCGAAGGCGCGTTGACCCTGGACATCGGCGCTGACTTCGACAACCAGAGCGGCAAGGTCATCGCGCAGAACGGCAAGGTCTTCGTCAAAGCGGCCAACATCGACAACCGTGGCGGCATTCTTTCCAGCATCAAAGGCGCACTGGAAGCACGCACCGTCGGCGTGCTGCGCAACGGTTTTGACCTGAACAACAATCGTCAGGGCGGCATCATCCAGGCGCAGGCTCTGACCCTGACCGCACTGGCCGGGCTGAACAACAACGGCGGGCGCATTTCCGCACAGTCCGCTGACAGCAGCATTACCACCACCGCGCTGGATAACAGCAGCGGTGTGCTGTATGCGAAGGGATCGCTCGGCGTCACCGGCTCGAATCTGGAAAATGCCAGCGGCCAGATCGCCGCGAATCGCATTGACTTCGGCCTGACCGGTGCGTTGCGCAACGGCGCGGGCGTCATCGAAAGCGAAACCCAACTGAGCGTAAAAGCCGCCAGCGTCGACAATCAGAGCGGTCGTCTTCGTTCGCTGGGCAACACTGGCAAGACCCTGTTCCAGATCGGCGGTCTGCTCGACAACCGCAACGGCGTACTGGAAACGGCCAACACCGACATCACCCTGGCTGTCGGCGGCCTGCTCAATGCCGGCGGGCAACTCAACCACGTCGGACGCGGCAAGTTCGACATCTCAACCGCCAATGTCATTGGCGCGGGCGGTAGCATCGTCACCGGCGGACTGCTGGAACTCAACGCTGACAGCTGGAGTAACTCCAACGTCATTCAGGCCGGTCGCCTGAACGTCAATGTCGGGCAGCTCAGCCAGACCGCGAGCGGCAAGCTGCTGGCTTCGGATTCGCTGCAGATCCGTGGCGGGAATTGGAGCAACGATGGGCTGATCGCCAGTGATGGCCTCCTTGATCTGCAAATCGGCGGTACCTATTCCGGCACTGGCCGCTTGACCAGTCAGCGTGGCGCTTATGTTTCTGCCGCGCAGATGAGTGTCGCGGCGGGCGGCAGTTTTGCGGTGGGCGCGACGTCGACCGTCAATATCGGCGGACAGCTCACCAATGCCGGACGCATGACCTCCAGCGAAGACCTGACCATCAATGCGGGCGGTGTTGCCAACTACGGCACCCTCGGCGCAGCGCAGAACCTCATCATCAACACGCCTTCGCTGCTCAATGATCGCGGGCTGATTTTCAGTGGCAACAACATGACGCTTGGCGTCGCTACGTTGACCAACCAGCACGGTGATTTCTACGGCTTGGGCGATGTGGTAATGGGCGGCTATGGCGGCGCGGCTCGGGCGGCGGGGATATACAACATCTCCGGCTCGATGGAGAGCGGGCGCGGTTTTACGATAAATGCGGATGTGTTTGAGAACCGTACGGAAGGGCCTGCGGCGTCGGCTGAGCGCAAGTTGATTTCGGGATTGATCGCGGCCAGCTGCGGTGACTGTGTCGGGGGCACCTTTAGTAATTACTTTGCTAGTCGCGAGATTTATCAATCAGTCGATACTGATACCAGCGCTTCTGCCGTACTGAACGTTGGTAAGGATTTTGTTTTCCAGGGAGGGACCTTCCTCAACAGTAAAAGTACGGTGGCAGCGGGCGGCAACATCAACATAACCGCTGATAGTTTGAAGAATATCGGGAGTAAAAGCGGAACCATCGAGGTTACACGGCAATACGTTTTCGAGATGGGGGCCGGCAGCACTGCAAATTTGATGTCCAGTGTCGTGTTGCCTTACAACCAGCGCAACAATCCCGATTTCCCATTCGTGTACTACGTGGCCGATACTGAAGGGACGATTCGCAAGGCCATCGCTAAATCGGCTCAAGAGAAAGAACCGGGTCGAGAGGGTGAGTGGTATAAAGTCATTTCTCTCGTTGATAGTGAAACTGGCCAGGGTGTCGGTGATCTCAAATATGGTCGGGCGCTTTCCGGATTGAGTTGGGGCTTTGAATCAACAACGCTATCGCAGTATGACCCTAACAATCTGCTCGCACTTCCTGAACAATTGGCGGCGTATCAAAAAGGCGATGCCATTGAGGTTGCTGTTGGCAGCACCGGTGCCGTTGATACGGCCACTAGTCGTAACGCGGTCATTCAGGCGGGAGGTAATGTTTTAATTACCGCCGCCAAAGATCTGCAAAACAGCGTGATCCACGAGGATTACGGTTCGACCGGCGGCACCAATAAAGTCGCCGATACCAAGGTCGGAAACAGCGGCTCTGTCGTTGTGCGCATCAACAGTCAGCTGCCGCCGGACCTTGCGCAACAGCAAGTAAATCCGCTGAGCTTGCCGGGCTTTTCCCTGCCAACGGGCGAAAACGGTCTGTTCCGCCTGAGCGGGCAGGGCTCCAGCAGTACCGCAGCCAGCAATACTGGACCAGCACCAACGTGGACGGTCGGTAATGTTGCGGTAAATGCTCAGGACCATCTGGTCGCCGGCAGCACCGGCGGACCGCGCAACCTGTTCATCGATGCCCCGGCAGCAGTGTCCGACAGCACGCGCGCCGTTGATATCTTCCACCGCACCCCAGGCATGGTTCAGGCTGTCGCAAGTACGGTCGACGTCAAGGTGCCCGAGGGCAGCGCCGGGGCGGGCATGCCGAGTCGCGGCAACGACATGAAGGAGTCGATCGACACCCGTCCGGTCACTCGTGTCACCGGCCTGCCGGACACCACGGCACCGTCCAATCCGCACAAATACTTGATCGAAACCAACCCGGTGCTGACCGAGCTCAAGTCGTTCATGAGCTCCGATTACCTGTTGGAAAAACTCGGCTTCGACCCAGACCAAAGCGCCAAGCGCCTCGGTGATGGCCTCTACGAACAACGCCTGATCCAGCAAGCCGTCACCGCACGCACTGGCCAGGCTTTCCTCGACGGCCAGACCTCTAACGAAGGCATGTTCAAGTACCTGATGAACAACGCCATCGCCAGCAAGGACGCGCTCAACCTGTCCGTTGGCGTCGGCCTCACGTCACAGCAAGTCGCCGCGCTTACCCACGACATCGTCTGGCTCGAAGAGCATGAAGTGAACGGCGAGAAAGTGCTGGTGCCAGTGGTGTATCTGGCCCAGGCCAACGGCCGCCTCGGCCCGACCGGGGCGTTGATTGCCGGTAACGATGTGACGCTGATTGCTGGGGAGAATCTCGATAACGTTGGTACGTTGAAGGCGACCAATAACCTGTCGGCCACCGCAGGCAAGGATCTGGTCAACAGCGGCTCGATTCAGGCTGGAAATCGTCTGGATTTGTTGGCCGGCGACAATATCGTCAATACATCTGGAGGAATTATCTCCGGACGTGACGTCAGTATGGTGGCGCTTACAGGTGACATCATCAACGAGCGTACAGTGACCAGTGCTGACTTTAGTAAAAACGGTCAAACCCGATATCACGAGTATCTGGACAATGCTGCACGTATTGAAGCGGCCAATGATCTGACCATTAGTGCAGCACGGGATGTAACCAGCAGTGGTAGCGTTATCTCTAGCGGTCGGGATACCAAGATCGAGGCAGGTCGCGACGTAAGTATTGTTTCTACACAGCAGGTGCAAGTTGAGTCCGGGGGACGAAATCAAAGTTCCATTACTCAATTCAGTTCCAGCTTAAACGCCGGGCGCGATGTAGCCATCAGTGCGGGGCGTGACTTCAGCGCCATCGCGAGCGGAATCGATGCCAAGCGAAATGCTGTGATTCTGGCTGAAGGTGATTTAACGGTTACCTCCGCTACCGATGAAAGTCACTCATACTCCAAAAGCAAGAAGCTCACTACCCAAGAGGATCATGTCAAGCAGATAGCCAGCAGTATAACTGCAGGCGGTAATGTGGCGATGCGAGCGGGTAATGACCTTGCATTGATTTCAAGTCGGATCACTGCAGGTGATGAAGCCTATTTAGTCGCTGGAAATAATCTCGACGTACTCGCGGCCCAAGACAGCGACTATTCGTTGTACGACAAAAAGAAGAAAGGCAGTTTCGGTAAAAAACAAACTCGACGCGACGAAGTTACCAAAGTTACTCATGTCGGCAGCGAGATTAGCACTGGTGGCGATCTGGTATTGGCCAGTGGTGGTGATCAGCGTTATCAGGTTGCGAAGCTGAACAGCGGTAAAGATCTGGTTCTTCAAAGCGGCGGTTCAATCACCTTTGAGGGAGTTAAAGACCTCGATCAGGAAAGTCATCAGAAAAGTAGTACCAGCATGGCCTGGAACTCCATGAAGGGTAAGGGGCACACCAACGAAACCCTGCGCCAGAGCGAACTGGTTGCACAAGGGAATCTGGTGATCAAAGCCGTTGATGGTCTGCATATCGACGTCAAAGACATCAACAAAAAAACAGTCAGCGAAAGTATTGATGCAATGGTTAAGGCTGATCCTCAGCTGGCTTGGCTGAAAGAGGCCGAGAAGCGTGGCGATGTCGACTGGAACTTGATTAAGGAGACTCACGAGTCTTTCAAATACAGCAGCTCGAGCCTGGGTCAAGGCGCAATGCTCGCAATCATCATAGTTGTAACGGTGCTCACGGCAGGCGCTGCAAGCGCTGCTGTGGGTAGCGTTGCGGGTGCTGGCGTCGGAAGCGGGTCGGCAATGGCAGCGGCTGGTAGCACCGCTATGGTTGAGGCAGGGACCGCGGTGGGGACCGCAGCAGCCGGTTGGGGCAACGTGATGGTTTCCAGCGTACTCACTTCGATGGCCGGTTCGGCCGCTGTGAGCACGATCAACAACCGGGGGAATGTTGGTGCAGTACTCAAAGACATCACTTCCGAAGACAACTTAAAAAACTATGCTGTCGGGGCTGCTACCGCCGGATTTACCAGCGGTTACCTGGATGATGCGTTTGGTGTGACCAGCGATAACGTCAACAAGGTTACTCACGGTTTTGATCTGAGCAGCCTTGAAGGTATTGGTAAATTCAGTGCTTATTCTGGGGCGCAAGGATTGTTCCAGGCGGGTGTCAGTACGGCGATAAATGGTGGAAGTTTCACAGACAATCTTGGTTCGTCAATGACTGCTCAGGCGCAAGCCGTTTTACAGGCCGTGGCCTTCAACGCAGTTGGCGATTATGCGAAGAAACAGAAATGGCCTGATGGCAGTCTCCAGAAAACAATTTTGCATGCCGTCGTCGGCGGGCTCCTGAGTGAAGCGGCAGGCAAAGGGTTCGCCACGGGTGCAGCGGCAGCAGGCGCCAACGAAGCGTTGAGCAATAGCTTGGCCGCAATTGTCAAAAACAATCCGAAGTTTCAGCTCACGGCATCTCAGTTGGTGGGCTTGACGGCTGCGGGGTTGGTAGGTGGAGACCTGCAAACAGGTATCGACATTGCCAAGAACGCAACCTCATTCAACCGGCAATTGCATCCGGATGAGATCAAATTTGCTTCTGATGATGAACGGGTTAATCGATACGCCACTGCCAGAGGCATTAGTGTAGATCAAGCTCGAACTGAGTTGCTGCGCACTGCCGCTGCGATGGTTGACAGAGGGTGGAGCGAGGTCTTCAGCGAAAGCGATGGTAAAACTAACGCCGCAGCGTATTTTCTTCGTACGGAGGTTTCCCAATCTCAGAACACCGGACTGTTCCGAGTTACCTTGGCAGACTACAACAACGAAAAACTCGGCTTGCAAGAGCTTCTAAAAGACCGAGATTCGGTGAAGGCACTGCTCGATCACATTGCGCTGGTCGATCCATATAAGTATCGACATGATCCAAAGTACCAAGCCGAAGTCCTCAACGCTAAAGGAGTGGGTAGCGCTGAAGGTTTCGCGGCTGTAATGGAAGGGATCGTCAGCTCCAGTTCGAAATCGGCGCTATGGGTTATGGGCGCTGTCAACTGCCCTAGCTGCGCTGCCACCGATCTTGAGGCCGCGTTCGACTCCGTTATGAATTGGCCGGAGGAAGTTCGACTCAAGGGCTACTTGGATGTCTTGCACACGATGCAGGGTAACGGGATCGATGTGGTCAAGGCGAATGCAGCGGTGGCCACGGCGACTGGTGTGGGGCTTGGGTTGCTATTGGATGGTGGATTGGTCGGCGGAGTAAAGGGAACAGGAAAGGATTACATAGACATTTTGTCACCTGAAGACCGGCTACATATCCTCTACGGCAATGGTCCTGGTAGTGGCGGGCATCTGTGGCCAGGGCAGGAAGGAAAAACAGTTTTTCCTAAAACCTGGTCTGCAGATAAGATAATCGACGCCATCGGTGACATCGCGACATCCCCCGACACCAAGTGGTTTGCGCAAACCGGAACCGGCGGGATTTATACTGCAAAAGGCGATCCTGCTAAATGGGTATCCTACGAGGTTCGTGATGGAGTGCGAATTCGAGTCGTGTATCAGCCAGCGACAGGAAGGGTCATTACAGGTTTTCCTGATGATCAACTCATGCCACCTTATAAACCTATAAAGTAGAATTTATGTTTGCAGCTCATATTTTAAAGTTTGGAGAGAAATTCCAAGGGCGGTTGGATAGCGACTTGCTTCAGGGGGCTTTGAATTATGTCGCCTATAATGAAGAGGGTTTGGCCTTTGAAATATTGTGCGACCATATTGCGGAGTATGATGTTTTGATATCGGAAGAAGAGTATTTAGAGGCGTTACGGTTGATATCGGCTCTAGGGTTTGATGTGAATGTCGGGCCGTTTAAGCATTTGATCGGACTGAAGCGATAATCTAAGGCTTGTTTTACCGTGAGAATGCTATTGCCTGGCAACTCAAAGAAGTTTGTTGCTAGCCGAAAGGGGTAGGGGGCACATGGGGACTGTACCCTCTCATTTACATTGATCAATGGCGTAATTGTCCCTCGGATCCGAAAACCTTTCATACGGATCCTCATACTCATACCTACCAGTACGGGCCGGGCAATGGTGACAATGGACAGCATACGAGGATCAACCATTGAGCAATCTCGCAGCACTGAATGACGTTCTACATGAATACGTTTATGTGGAAAGTCTTCATCTGGATTCCGAAGATGGACTTAGCGGTTACAACCTGTTGATGACGCTGGCGAAGTCTGCGGATCCTGGAGCAGCGACTATCGCGGTCATATTTTTTAACGTGGGCGGTTTGAACGTGCGGGGATTTGGTGGTGGCTTGACACAGTTCATGGACCTTTGCGTGTCGCGGGTTGAAGGCGGACTGGATCGTATCCGGTATGAGCTGGTTGATGAGGAAGAAGAAAAAATAGCCTTCAACTTCCACTCCTTCAAAGTGCTCAGCGAGGACCGTGGCAGCGGCGAATAGGCTGCGAAAGCCAGGTTGCACAAGTCGATGCTGTTTCCAAAGAAACGCCCCGTCTGAAGCGGGGCGTTTTTTTGGTTTAACCTGCGAAACCTTTAGCGAAACGCCGGCACCACATGCTTGATAAACAGCTCCAACGACTTCTTCTTCTCCTCATGCGGCAAGCTGTTATCACACCAGAAACTGAACTCATCCACCCCCAGTTCTTGGTAGTACTTGATGCGCGGAATGATCTCTTCCGGCGTACCAATCATCGCCGTCTTGTGCAGGCTTTCCAGCTCAAACTCCGGACGCCCGGCGAATTTCTCTTCAGGACTCGGCGCAAGGAAGCCGTTGACCGGGGTTTGCTTGTTGCCGAACCAGGCATCGAAGGTGCGATAAAAACGTGAGATGGCTTTCGCGCCAACTTGCCAGCCATCCGGGTTATCAGCGGTGTGCACGTGGGTGTGGCGCAGCACCATCAATTGCGGGCGCGGTACGTCTGGGTTGTTGTCCAGCGCGGTCTGGAATTTGTTCTTCAGGTCGAGGACTTCTTCGTCGCCTTTCATCAATGGCGTGACCATGACGTTGCAGCCGTTGGCGACGGCGAAGTTGTGCGAGTCGGGGTCGCGGGCGGCGATCCACATGGGTGGGTTGGGCTTCTGGATCGGCTTCGGCACGCTGGTCGAGGTGGGGAATTTCCAGATGTCGCCGTCGTGGGCGTAGTCGCCTTGCCACAGGGCGCGGACCACCGGGACCATTTCGCGCAGGGCCTGGCCGCCGCTGGAGGCGGGCATGCCGCCGGCCATGCGGTCAAATTCAACCTGATAGGCGCCGCGCGCGAGGCCGACTTCCATGCGGCCGTTGCTGATGACGTCGAGCAGGGCGCATTCGCCGGCCACGCGTAGCGGGTGCCAGAACGGCGCGATGATGGTGCCGGCGCCGAGGTGGATGGTGGTGGTTTTCGCTGCGAGGTAGGCCAGCAGCGGCATCGGGCTTGGGGAGATGGTGTATTCCATGGCGTGGTGTTCGCCGATCCACACGGTGCTGAAACCGCCAGCCTCGGCCATCAGGGTCAGTTCGGTCAGGTCTTCGAACAGTTGGCGGTGGCTGACGCTTTCGTCCCAGCGTTCCATGTGTACGAACAGGGAAAATTTCATGACGCTACCTCGAGTCTTTTGTAATTGGCCGGTCGTATGCGGGCCTGTCGAACTGACGTGAGCGCTGTGCGCTCGCGAGTCTTCTCACCATTCAAGCACGCCTTCGAGGACGGCTGTTCGGTTGATTGAATATTGGTATACCATAATACGGAATATCCGCAAAATATTTCTGACCGACACTTCGAACAAGGAAGGCGCAAGCAATGAACATAAAACAAAAACTGACTCTGGCGTTTGCGGTAATCGCCAGCCTGCCGGTGTTACTGGTGGCAGCGCTGATCATCCTCAATGTCCGCGAGGGCGCGCGCGACACCTTTACCGACAGCACCGAGCGCGAGGTGCGTCAGGTGGAAAACGCGATGCAGCTGTTTTTCGAGGGCATCAGCCAAAACGTTGCCTATCTGGCCGAGCATCCGCAACTGCAGAGCATCGACACCAGCCTTAAACGCTACCTGAGCAGTGACGCCGCGCAAGTGCCGATGGGGCCGCAGGATCAACAGCTGTTCAAGCTGTTCGACGGTCTGGCCAAGGCGCACCCGGCTTACACCTATCTATCTGTCGGCACCGAGCAGGGCGGTTATCTGTTCTGGCCGGGCGATGCGAAGTTGGCGAACTACGATCCGCGCACCCGGCCCTGGTACAAAACCGCGATGGCCAACCCCGGCAAAACCCTGCGCACCGAGGCCTATTACTGGGCGGCGGATGACGTGGTGCTGGTGAGCACTGTGCGCAGCTTCAACAACCAGTTGGGCAGCAATGCTGGCGTGGTCAACATCGATGTATCGCTCAAGCAATTGACCGACCTGGTCAAGCAGATCCGCCTCGGCGAGAGCGGTTATCTGATGTTGATGGAAGCCAACAACACCGTGCTGGTGGACCCGAGCGATCCGGCGCACAACTTCAAGAAACTCAGCGATCTCGGCGACGGTTATCAGCAACTGGCCGAGGCGGGCAAAGGCCTGGTCGAGGTGCAATTGGCTGGCGAGGATTACATGGCGCTAGTCTGGCCTTCGCAGGCGTTGGGCTGGCGGTTCGTCGGCTTGGTCAAGGCGAGCGAAGTGATGGCGGGGGCGACGCGTTTGACCTGGCTGATCGGCGCGATCGCTGTGGTTTGCGCACTGTTGTTTGCAATGGCCGGCGCGTGGTTTGCCGGGTTGATGGTCAAGCCGATTCGTGGTGTCGCCAGCGGACTCGAAGGCATTGCCCAGGGCGAGGGCGATCTGACTGCGCGACTGGAAGTACGCGGGCAGGATGAAACCGCGCAACTGGCGGGCTGGTTCAACCAGTTTCTTGAAGCGATTCGTACGTTGATTCAGCGCATCGGCCAGGCAGCGGGGCAGATTCACAGCAGCTCTGGCAGCGCCACCGAAGTCTCGGCGGAAATGGCCGACGTCGCTTCGCGTCAGCGTGAGGCGGTGGACATGGTGTCTACGGCGTTTCACGAAATGGTCGCCACTTCCAACGAGGTTGCGCGCTCGTGCAGTCAGGCGGCCGACTCGGCAGACAACGGTCAGCGTCAGGCTCACACCGGGCAGCAGCAGATCGACGCGGCGGTGAGTAACGTCGGGCGCTTGAGTCAGGAGATCGGCCATAGCGCCGAGTCGATGCAGCAACTGGAGCAGGACAGCAACGACATCCAGTCGATCCTCGGCACGATTCGCTCGATTGCCGAGCAGACCAATCTGCTCGCGCTCAACGCCGCCATCGAGGCCGCGCGCGCCGGTGAACAGGGCAGGGGCTTTGCCGTGGTCGCCGATGAAGTTCGCGCGCTGGCCAAACGCACCTCGGATTCCACCGGTGAGATTGACGCACTGCTGGGCAATCTGGCGCGGCGCACCCACCAGATGGGCAAGCAGATGCACGCCAGCCTTGAGGTGTCGCAGGAAACCGTGGTGTCGATCAACGAGGCGCGGGCGAGTTTTGAATTGATCCGTGAATCGGTTGACGTGATCCGCGACATGAACACGCAGATCGCCACGGCGGCGGAGGAACAGCATCAAGTGGCGGAAGACATCAATCGGCACATCAGCCAGATTCATGGTGATGCGCAGTTGGTGGCGAGCCTGGCGGATTCAACTCGGCAGGATGCGCAGAACCTGACGGCGTTGTCGCAGACATTGAATCAGTTGGTGAGCCGGTTTAGGACCTGAGACGGTCGCCCAGGCAACACCAAAACCTGTGGGAGCGCGCTTGCTCGCGAAGGCGTCGGGTCAGTCAAAAATGTAGCAACTGACCCATCGCATTCGCGAGCAGGCTCGCTCCAACATGGGATATCCGAGATCTGGTGAAATCACGCCACAACCGGCAACGCACCCATCTTGCCGTGGCAATACACCAGCGGTCCGGCGACTTGCTCGGGGACGATCAGGTTCTTCACCGCGCCGACCATGATCGCGTGGTCGCCACCTTCGTATTCACGCCACAACTCGCACTCGATCACCGCCGTCGCATTGGCGAGGATCGGGTTGCCCAGTTCGCTCAACGTCCACTCGATGCCCTGCGCCTTGTCCTTGCCTTTGCGCGCGAAGGCATAGGCCTCGCTTTGCTGCACGCTGGACAACAGGTGAATCGCAAAGTGTTTGTTCTTGATCAGCACGGGATAGGAGTCGGAGCTGTAGTTGGGGCAGAACAGAACCAGCGCCGGGTCCATCGACAGCGAGCTGAACGCGCTGGCGGTCAGGCCGACGATCTGACCGTCGTCGTCCAGCGTGGTGATAACGGTGACGCCGGACGGGAACGAGCCCATGACTTGTTTGTAAATGGCAGCATCGATCATTGGGTGGTCCTCGGGTGGTGTGACGCGGTTTTTATGGTTTGTAGGTCTGATGGTATACCGTAATACATATCTTGCAAGAGCTTTTCTGGTGAACCGATAAACGTGCCACTTTCGTCGGAAACTCAGTGTTTACGGGGCTTTCAGCTAGCCGGTCAGGGGTGGGATCAGCGAGGATAGCGGATCAGACAGCGACAGAATCAGCGGATCAGGCTTGTGCAATGTTTGGAATACCATAATATGGTCTGCATCTGAGGGGCGACCCAAGAGTCCTCCCGGTTTGGCTTCATACAAAGATAAAAACAGACAAACTCGAGTTCATGCATATGTCCCAGATGTCCCGGCAAGATCCGTTGATCGAGAATCATACGGTCGATTACGTCCCACTCGCGGAACGCCACGGGAAGGCCCGCGATCTGTTCACTCTTTGGTTCAGCACCAACATTGCGCCACTGCCCATTGTCACCGGCGCCATGGTGGTTCAGGTGTTCCACCTCAATCTGTTCTGGGGGCTGCTGGCGATTGCGCTGGGGCATATGATCGGCGGCGTGGTGATTGCGCTGGCCTCGGCGCAGGGTCCGCGCATGGGCATTCCGCAAATGGTCCAGAGTCGCGGTCAGTTCGGTCGTTATGGCGCACTGCTGATCGTGTTCTTCGCGGCGCTCATCTACATCGGTTTCTTCATTTCCAACATCGTGCTGGCCGGCAAATCCATCGTCGGCATTGCGCCGTCAGTGCCAGCGCCGCTGAGCATTCTGATCGGCGCGCTGGCCGCTACCGCGATCGGTGTGATCGGCTACAACTTCATCCATACGCTCAACCGCATCGGCACCTGGGTGATGGGCGGCGCGTTGCTTGCAGGCTTCATCTACATCTTCGCCCATGACTTGCCGGCGGACTTTATGACGCGCGGCAGTTTCAATCTCTCCGGCTGGCTGGCGACGGTGTCGCTGGGGATCATCTGGCAGATCAGCTTCTCGCCATACGTCTCCGACTATTCGCGTTATCTTCCAGCAGACATCGGCATCGCCAAACCCTTCTGGGCGACGTATCTGGGCGCAACGCTGGGCACGATTCTGTCGTTCAGTTTTGGCGCGGTGGCAGTGCTGGCGACGCCGGAAGGCACTGAAGCGATGGCGGCGGTCAAGCAGTCCACCGGCTGGCTGGGGCCGATTCTGATGGTGCTGTTTCTGCTCAACATCATCAGCCACAACGCGCTCAATCTGTACGGCGCGGTGTTGTCGATCATCACCTCGATCCAGACTTTCGCCAGCCAGTGGACGCCGAGTATCAAGGTGCGCGTGGTGTTGTCGAGCGTGATCCTGGCCGGATGCTGCGTGGTCGCCCTCGGTGCTTCGGCGGATTTCATTTCCGAGTTCATTGGACTGATTCTGGCGCTGTTGCTGGTGCTGGTGCCGTGGGCGTCGATCAACCTGATCGACTTCTATCTGATCAAGCGCGGCAACTACGACATTGCCTCGATCTTCCGCGCTGACGGCGGCATTTACGGGCGCTTCAACCTGCACGCGATCATTGCCTACTTCATCGGCATCATCGTGCAGCTGCCGTTTGCCAACACCTCGCTGTATGTCGGGCCGTACGCCAATCTGGTGGAAGGTGCCGACCTGTCGTGGCTGGTTGGCCTGGTGGTCACCGTGCCGTTGTATTACTGCCTGGCAACTCGCGGTCAGGCGCAGCAGAGCAGGGCGGCCAGACTCGGCTATACCGAATGATCCCAACGGCAACACAGCAATGCCCGGCCCAGCGCCGGGCATTTTTGTTTGCGTATTTCAGCGGTCACGGAAAATGGCCATATCGATCCCCTTTTGGCCTGCCGCCTACTGTCATCGCGCTACGCTGTCAGCAAGAATCGAAACCATAACAACAGGCTCGACCTTTTTTGCCCTTGGCTATCGTTACAGCCACTGCCGTGTACAGAACATAAAAACCATCGATCTCACGTCGCATTCGGGGAAACAACCATGGTCACGATCAAACGCATTCTGGGCGCCACCGTGTGTGGCCTGACGCTGCTGGCCAGCGCCGTCCAGGCCGAGCAGCGCGAACTGCGGGTGTACAACTGGGCGGATTACATTCTGCCGTCAGTGCCCAAGGACTTCGCCGAGCAAAGCAAGATCAAAGTGACCTGGGACACCTTTGACACCAACGAATCCCTGGAAGCCAAACTGCTCACCGGCAACTCCGGTTACGACCTGGTGGTGCCGTCCAACCAGTTCATCGAAACCCAGATCAAGGCCGGCGTGTTCCAGAAACTCGACAAGTCGAAATTGCCGAACTGGCAGCACCAGGATCCGGCGTTGCTCAAGTTGCTCGACGCCAACGACCCCGGCAACCAGTACGGCGTGCCGTACATGTACGGCACCGTGCTGATCGGCTTCAACCCGGCCAAGGTCAAGGCTGCCCTGGGCGACAACGCGCCGGTGGACAGTTGGGATCTGGTGTTCAAGCCCGAGAACATGGAAAAGCTCAAGGCCTGTGGCGTGGCGATGCTCGATTCGCCGTCGGAGATCCTGCCGCTGGCCCTGCATTACCTCGGCCTCGACCCGAACAGCCAGAACCCGGCGGACTATGAAAAGGCCAAGGCCTTGATGATGAAGATTCGCCCGTACGTGACCTATTTCAACTCGGCCAAGTACATGACCGACATCGCCAACGGCGACATCTGCGTGGCGATCGGTTATTCCGGCAGCTTCTACCAGTTCGGCAATCGCGCCAAAGAGGCGGGCAACGGTGTGGTGGTCGATTGGCGTTTGCCGAAGGAGGGCGCGCCGATCTGGTTCGACACCTTCGCCATTCCGAAGAGCGCGAAGAACGTCGCCGAGGCCCACGAATTCCTCAACCACTTGCTCGACCCGAAAGTGATCGCCCCGATCAGCGATTTCCTCGGTTACCCGAATGCCAACAAGGACTCGATGCCGCTGGTCAACAAGGACATCACCGACAATCCCAACCTGACCCCGACCAGCGAGGCGCTGAAAACCCTGTATGTGGTGCAACCGTTGCCGCAGAAAATGGAACGGGTGCGGACGCGGGTGTGGACCAGTATCAAATCCGATAAATAAGAGCACCGCACTTCAAATGTGGGAGCGAGCCTGCTCGCGAAAGCAGGGTGTCATTCAACTCCTATGTTGAATGATCCGGCGTATTCGCGAGCAGGCTCGCTCCCACAGGTGGGGGTGGGTTGTGTCATTCGGTGCGGCGTTCTGCCTCGCGGCTGGTCACCAGGCTCAACAGCACCGACCCGAGAATCACCGTCCCGACGATTGCCAGCGACCACTCCACCGGCATGTGGAACCACGGCATCAGCACCATCTTGCCGCCGATGAACACCAGCACGATCGCCAGCCCGTATTTGAGCAGGTGAAAACGGTCAGCCATGTCCGCCAGCAGGAAGTACAGCGCGCGCAGGCCCATGATTGCGAAGATGTTCGAGGTGAAAACAATGAACGGGTCGGTGGTCACGGCGAAGATCGCCGGAATGCTGTCGACGGCGAACATCAGGTCGCTGGCCTCGATCAGCACCAGCACGAGGAACATCGGTGTTGCCCAGCGCACGCCGTTCTGCAGGATGAAAAACTTCTCGCCATGAAAGCCACTGGTGATGCGCATATGCCCGCGCACCCAACGCAATAACGGATTCTTTTCCAGATCCGGTTGATGATCAGCGAACACCAGCATCTTGATCCCGGTGATGATCAGGAACACACCGAAGGCATACAGCAGCCATTCGAACTGCGACACCAGCCACACACCGGCAAAAATCATGATCGCGCGCATGACGATCGCGCCGAGCACGCCGTACAGCAGCACCCGCCGCTGCAATTCCGGTGGCACGGCGAAGTAGCTGAAGATCATCACGAAGACGAACATGTTGTCGATCGACAGCGACTGCTCGATCAGATAGCCGGTGAGAAATTCCAGGGTTTTCTGTCGGGCGATTTCACCGCCGAATTCACCGTGCAGATACCACCAGAGCAATCCGGCGAAGCTCAGCGCCAACAGGCACCAGGCAATCACCCAGGCCGACGCTTCCCGCACCGACACCCGGTGCGCCTTGCGCCCGCCGAAGACAAACAAGTCCAGGGCCAGCATGGCCAGAACGAAGACGATGAAGGCACCCCACATCCAGGGTTCGCCGATATTGATGTTCGTGGCAGGCATGGCACGCTCCGCTGTCTTGTTACTTGCAGTGTTATCGCTGATTCAACGGCAAGCGCATCACCTGTGGGAGCGAGCCTGCTCGCGAATGCGATGGAACATTGAAGTTGAGGTTGCTGACCCACCGCCTTCGCGAGCAGGCTCGCTCCCACAGGGATCATCTTCTCTTCTCGATCAAAGTCAGACGGGGCCATGCTAGCGACGGATCTGGAGCAAAGAAAAATCGTTTATTTCTGACTGACAGTTCGGCAAAAACGAAGTGTCAGCGGAAAAACTCTCCCGGCGTTTCGCCAAACTGCTGACGAAACGCGGCGATAAACGCCGAGGTCGAGTCGTATCCACAAGCCAGCGCAACATCGGTCACACGCTCGCCTTTTTCCAGCGGGGTCAGGGCGCCGAGCAGGCGCAGGCGCTGGCGCCAGGCGCGGAAGGTCAGGCCGGTGTCGCGCAAAAACAGGCGCGTCAGAGTCTTTTCGGTGATGCCGAATTTTTCGCTCCAGTGGCTCAGCGTGGTCTGCTGTTCCGGGTGTTGCTCCAGGCTCTGATAGATCTGCTTCAGGCGCTGGTCTTGCGGCAGCGGCAGCATCAAGTCGATGGTCGGCGCGTCGGCCAATTGATCAAGGATCACCTGGGCCAAGCGTCCGTCAGGGCCGCTTTCGTCGTATTCCACTGGCACCTGACTGAAGGCGCGAATCAACTCCCTGAGCAAATCGCTGACGCCGAGCACATGGCAATGTTCAGCCGCCCAACCGGTGACGCTGCTGTCGATGTACAGGCTGCGCATTTCCGTATGCGGTGCGCTGAACACCCGGTGCGGTACGCCGGCCGGAATCCACACCGCACGCTCCGGCGGCGCGACGAATCGGCCGGCGCTGGTCTGCACTTCGAGCACGCCCTGGATCGCGTAGGACAACTGCACCCACGGATGACTGTGGCGGCGGGTGAGTGCGCGATTGGGCAGCGATTCGGTGCGTCCGTACACGGGGCGCGGCAGGCTGGGCAACCCGGGAACACTGCGGCGCACGCTTTTGCTATGTCCTTTAAGCGGCATCTTGCGGCTCTTCGGCGTTAGTCGGTAATTACCAGTCACGTTAGAGTCGTCGGCACGCACTGGCAACCCCCGGATGAATCTCATGACGCGCCCACGTTTTCTGCCCGATAACTTCACGCTGACCTTGATCGGCGTTGTGCTGCTGGCGAGCTTCCTGCCGGCCAGCGGCCAGGTCGCGGTCGGCTTCGGCTGGCTGACCAACATCGCCATCGCCCTGCTGTTTTTCCTGCACGGCGCCAAGCTGTCGCGCGAATCGATCATCGCCGGCGCCGGCCACTGGCGTCTGCATCTGCTGGTGTTCGGCCTGACCTTCGTACTGTTCCCGATCCTGGGCCTGGCGCTGAAACCGCTGTTGTCACCGCTGATCGGTGATCAGCTGTACATGGGCATGCTCTACCTCTGCGCATTACCGGCGACCGTGCAGTCGGCCATCGCGTTCACTTCGCTGGCGCGAGGCAATATTCCGGCGGCGATCTGCAGTGCGGCGGCGTCCAGTCTGTTCGGGATTTTCCTTACACCGCTGCTGGTGACGTTGCTGCTCAACGTCCACGGCGACGGCGGCTCGACGCTCGATGCGATCGTCAAAATCAGTGTGCAATTGCTCCTGCCATTCATTGCCGGGCAGATCGCCCGCCGCTGGATCGGCGCGTGGGTAGGGCGCAACAAGAACTGGCTGAAATTCGTTGATCAGGGCTCGATTCTGCTGGTGGTGTACGGCGCATTCAGCGAAGCCGTCAACGAAGGCATCTGGCAGCAGATTCCGTTGTTCGAGTTGCTTGGCCTGGTGGTGGTCTGCTGCATCCTGCTGACGTTGGTTCTGGTGGCATCAATTCTGTTGAGCAAAGCGTTCGGCTTCAATCAGGAAGACCGCATCACCATTCTGTTCTGCGGTTCGAAAAAGAGCCTGGCGACCGGCGTGCCGATGGCGCAGGTACTGTTTGCCGGCAGCACCATCGGCGTGCTGATTCTGCCGCTGATGCTGTTCCACCAGATCCAACTGATGGTCTGCGCGATATTGGCCCAGCGCTATGCGAAACGACCGGAGTCGGTGCCGGATCTGATGGCGCAGGTTGATCCGTAAAAGCGCTTCACAGCCCCGAATACTTGACCGCCGCTGCCGCCCGCGTCGGCACATCCAGCGTGCGCAGCAACGAAGACACATGGATGCGTACCGTGAACGGGGAGATATCCAGTTCACGGGCAATTTCCTTGTTGGTCTTGCCTTGCGCGATCAAACGCAGCACGTCCTGCTGACGCGGCGTCAGCGTCGTCGCGGTTTCCAGCGGCAAGAGGCCGGAGGGCGCCGACTTCACCAACACCTCGCCTTCACGAATGGCCAGAATCGCCTGGCCGATTTCATCCGGCGCAATGTTTTTGCCGATAAAACCGTCAATGCCCGCCGCCATGACTTCACTGATCAGCGCCTGATCGTCAACCATCGACACCACGATCAACGTGGTGCGCGGCAACTGTCGGCGCAAGTCGGCGAGCTGGGTGATGCAGGTCAGCCCTGGAAAGCGCAGATCGAGCATCAGCGTGTCCGGCTCGTCGCCCTGTGGCAGCAGCTTGAGCACCGCGTCGAAGTCGCCGGCCTCGCAGGTATCGGCATCGGGCAGCAAGCGCTGCACGGTGCGCAGCATTGCCTCGCGAAACAGTGGGTGATCGTCGGCTATGATGATCCGGCACGTCATGATGCGACCCTCCCTGGGTCAGGCGTGATTCAAGGCCTGCACCTTAGCATCGGACGCGAAGGTTGCCTGTAGGCTGCTTCCGAAACTGACGATTGCTGCACAAGGACGTTTACCATGAAGTTCGAAAAAAATACCGAACTCGACCAGGCCAACCTGCGCATTATCATCGCTGCCATTGCGGTGGTTTACATGGTCGTGCTGGGTTTTCTGCCGGGCCATCGCTTCGATACCTACCTGCCGGTCATCACTTACATTGTCTTGTTTCTGCTGGCTTCGATCGCGTTCCGCCAAGCCATCGCGCGTTGGCCCGGGCATTATCCGGCGCGGCGGATTTTTGCCATGGTCCACGATTACACCGGCACCTGTTTTGGACTGCTGATCGGCGGTGAAGCGGCGCTGCCGTTGTATGCGGTGATGGTCTGGGTCAATCTCGGCAACGGCATGCGCTACGGCTCGCGCTATCTGGCGATTGCCACCGGCCTTGCATTGGTGGCGCTGCTGGTGGTCTATCGCCTGACGCCGTATTGGCAGGCGCAGCCGTTCATGGTGCTGATGCTGCTGATCACCAGCACGGTGATTCCGTTTTATGCGCACTTGCTGCTTGAGCGCACGCGCAAGGCGTCGGAAGAAGCGCTGGCGGCTAATCTGGAAAAGTCGCGGTTTCTGGCGCAGGCCAGTCATGACTTGCGTCAGCCGATTCATTCCATCGGACTGTTTACCGCGTGTCTGCGGGAGTCGCGCCTGGGCGACGACGAGCGGCGGCTGGTCGATAACATCGACCGCTCACTGCTCAACGTCTCGCAATTGTTCCGCTCGATTCTCGACCTCTACACCCTCGATAACGGTCGGATCGAAGCGAAAATGCAAACGCTGAATCTTGGTGAATGGCTTGCGGATCTGATACGCCAACACCAGGAAGCGGCCCGTTGGGCGGGCGTCGAACTGCGGCTGCGACCTTGCAACTACTGGGTCAGAACCGATCCGGCACTGCTGGCGACCATGGTGCAGAACGTGCTCTCCAACTGCTTCAAATACGGCGCGCAACGACCCGTGCTGATCGGCGTGCGTAAACGTGGGGCAGGGCTGGCCATCGTCATCCATGACCGTGGCAACGGCATTGCCGAAGAGCATTTGCACAAGGTTTTCGAGGAGTTTTATCGCGTGCGGCAAGTGCGCGACAAAGACGTCGAAGGCGTGGGGCTGGGCCTGTCGATCATCAAGCGTCTTGGTGAACTGATCGATGTGCACGTTGCTCTGCGTTCACAGTTGGGGCGCGGCACAGCTGTGACGCTTGCGGGGTTGCCGATCGTGGCGGCGCCGCAGTCACCGGTGGTTCGCAGTGAAGCGCGGCAGGTGGGTTTGTTGACCGGGCTGAAGGTGTGTCTGGTCGAGGATGACCGCAACGTGCTGCTGGCGACTTCAGCTTTGCTTGAACGTTGGGGCTGCGTGGTGCAGGGCGAGTGGTCGGCTGAAGATCTGGTCACCGACTGCGACATCATCGTCGCCGACTATGACCTGGGCACTCACGCCACTGGCATCGAATGCATTGATGAAGTGCGCAGGCAGCGCGGCTGGGCCGTGCCGGCGATGATCATCACCGGGCACGACGTCGAGAAGATTCAGGCAGCCTTGCACGACCGCCAGATTGCGATTCTGTCGAAACCTGTGCGCCCGGCCGAGTTACGCGCGACGTTGCGCGCCCTGCGTGATCGACAAGGCGCAGCGGTTGAACAGATGCTGTAAAGGCCAATGTAAACGGGCGGCTCAGGAGCTCGCCCGTTATTTCGCGGCGATTATTGTGGGCTGTTGAACTGGTCGGAATAGCTGCCGGTCATCAGCGCCGATGCCACGCGATCAGAACCGACTCCGACCCGGGAGTAGGCCACTCGGTTGACGCCGGTGCGGTCGGCCCCATCCGCTGCCAATGCTCCGGCACCGACACGATCAGCGCCATCGGCAGCCACCGCGCCGGCGCCGACACGATCAGCACCATCGGCAGCGACTGCACCTGCGCCGACACGATCAGCGCCATCGGCAGCCACTGCGCCGGCACCGACGCGATCAGCGCCATCGGCAGCCACCGCGCCCGCGCCGACGCGATCAGCGCCATCGGCAGCCACCGCGCCGGCACCGACACGATCAGCACCATCGGCAGCCACTGCGCCCGCGCCGACACGATCAGCGCCATCGGCAGCCACTGCGCCCGCGCCGACAC